>CAVJWS010000132.1:0-3614 GCA_963653485.1 Prevotella sp. CAG:279 | reverse complement strand
CCAAACTCGATGCCGCCCTCGTGGCGCACGGTCTCCACAAAGTCGCTCATGCGGTTGAAGGTGCGCAGCAGCGTGGACTTGCCGCAGCCGGAAGGCCCGATGAAGGCCGTGGCGCGGCGCTCGGGAATCTCGAGGTTGATGTTCTTGAGCGCCTGGAAGTCGCCGTACCAGAGGTTGAAGTCGCGCACGCTGAGGGCGCTTTCGACGTCGATCGCTCGGTGGGCGGACTGGGTGAACTCCTTTGCCATGTGTATCAACCAAACCTTCCGCTGAGGTAGTCGGCGAGGCGCTGGTCCTCGGGGTCCATGAAGATGCGCTTGGTGGGCCCGCACTCCACCATGTCGCCCATGTAGAAGAAGGCGGTGCGGTCGCTCACTCGGGTGGCCTGCTCCATGTTGTGGGTGACGATGGCCACGCAGATGCCGCTGTCGGCGATTGAGCGGATGGTCTCCTCCACGCTGAAGGTGGAGATGGGGTCGAGCGCGCTGCAAGGCTCGTCAAACAGCACCACGTCGGGGTCCATGGCAAGCGTGCGTGCGATGCACAGGCGCTGCTGCTGGCCGCCGGAGAGGCCAAAGCCGCTCTGGTCGAGCTTGTCCTTGACCTCGTCCCACAGGGCCGCCTGGCGAAGCGAGCGCTCCACCAGCTCCTCGCCCTCGGCGCGGCCGCTCACGCGGCCATGGCGCTTGGGCGCGAACAGGATGTTCTCGCGGATGGACTTGCGGAAGGGCGTGGGCTGCTGGAACACCATGCCAATGCTCGTGCGCAGGGTGAAGAGGTTCTCCTCGCGCGTGTTGATGTCGCGGCCGTGGTAGTAGATCTGGCCGCCGACGTCGCACTTGGGGATCTCGCGGTTCATGAGGTTGAGGCAGCGCAGGAAGGTGGACTTGCCGCAGCCGGAGGGGCCGATGAGGGCGGTGACGCTGCCGGCGTCAAAGCCCAACGTGGTGGGGTGCAGCGCCTCCTTGACGTGGTTGTAGCGCACGGTGACGCCCTTGGCCTGAAGCAGGTGGGCGCCGGCCCGCCCCGCCTCGGCGCGCACGGCGCACCGTGCGGTCATGGTCTCGCTCATTCGCTCGTCAACCTCCTCGCGAGCGCCTTGCCGACGACGCGGGCAAGCACGTTGAACAGAAGCACGCAGATGATGAGGACCGCGGCCGTGCCCCAGACGATCTCGTCGTTGCCGGGCGTGGGCTCCATCTTGAGCTTCCAGATGTGGACGGCCAGGGTCTCGGCCGGGCGGAAGATGTTCCAGGGGCTGCGGGCGCTCGTGATGGCCGCAGCGAAGTTGAGGCGGGACGCCGCGGAGCCCGAGGTGAAGATGAGGGCCGCGGCCTCGCCGAACACGCGGCCGGCGCTGATGACGATGCCGGTGACGATGGCCGGCATGGAGGCGGGCAAAAGGATGTTGAGCGTGGTCTCCCAGCGGGTGAGGCCCATGGCCAGCGCCGCGTCGCGCTGGCTGCGCGGGACGTCCTCGAGCGCCTGCTGGATCACGCGCACCAGGATGGGGATGTTGAACATCGTGAGCGCCAGGGCGCCGGCGATGATGGAGATGCCCCACCCCAGCACCACCACGAAGAAGAGGCTGCCGAACATGCCCACGACGATGGAGGGCAGGCTCGAGAGGGTCTCGATGGCCGTGGAGGCGGCTGCGGTCACCCAGTTGTCGGGCGCGTACTCCACCAGAAAGATGGCGGCGCCCAGGCTGATGGGGACGCTGATGATGAGCGTGATGACGAGCATGTAGAACGAGTCGAAGAGTTGGAAGGCGATGCCGGGCAGCTCGGAATCGGCGCTGGAGTTGGTGAGAAAGCCCGGCTGGAAGACCTTCCACAGGCCGCGCGCCAGGATGTAGATGACGATGGCGGCAAGAAGTGCCAGCACCAGGCCCACGACGGCGGTGAGTACGGCGGTGGCCAGCTTGTCAGCGCGCCCGATCTTGGCGGCGTGGGCGTCGAGGTCAACGCACCTGACGGGGTCGTTCGCAAGGGTCTGGTCGCTAGCCATTCGCCTTCGCCCCCTTCTCTCCAATGATGTGGATGACCATGATGAACAGCAGCGACATGCCCATGAGCAGAAGGCCCAGGCTCCACAGGGCGTGGTACTCCACCGAGCCCGTCGTGGCGTTGGCAAGGCCGCTCGTAAGCGCGGTGGTGAGCGTGGCCGCAGGGTCCAGCAGGCCGTTGGGCATGGCCTTCTCGACGCCGCCGATGACCATCTGGACGGCCAGCGTCTCGCCAAAGGCGCGCGTCATGCCGAGGATGGTGGCGGTGAGCAGGCTCGGAAGCGCGCTTCTGAGCACCACGTTGGTGACCGTCTGCCAGCGCGTGCAGCCCAGGGCGTAGGAGCCCTCGCGGTACTGGTTGGGCACGGCGGCCAGGGCGTCGATGGAGAGCGTCGTCACGGTGGGAAGGATCATGACGGCGAGCACGACGGCGCCCGAGAGGATGCCCGCCCCGGTGCCGGCGACCTCGCCGAAGACGGCGCGCATGGCCGAGTTCACCACCGTGAGGCCGATGAGGCCGTAGACCACGCTGGGGATGCCCACGAGCAGCTCGACGAGCGGCTGGAAGACCTTGCGGCCAAAGGCCGGGCGGATCTCCACCACGAAGATGGCCGAGCCCAGGGCCACCGGAAGCGCGAAGACCGTCGCCAACAGGGTGACGGAGAAGGAGCCCACGATGAGGGGCAGGGCGCCGTAGCGCCCGTCGGACGGAATCCAGTTCCGCCCCAAGATGAAGCTGCCAAAGTCCACGCCGTCGGCGAAGAACGTGGTGAGTCCCTGCTCGGCCACCATGAAGATGAGCGTCACGACGACAAGGGCCACGAGGGCCACGCAGGCCCCCGTGAGCCCCAGTCCCACGTTCTCGAGGCGTCGCTTGGGCAGAAGAGCCTTTGCCATAGCGATTCCCATCGAAAAGAGGTTGCGAGGAGTTGCGAAGCCCTTAGGCGGCGGTGACGTTGCCCTCGGCGTCCTTCTTGACCTTCATGCCGGTCAGCGGGATGAAGCCCTGCTCCTCGACGAGCGAGCCCTGAACCTTGTCGGAGAGCATGTAGTCGATGAAGGCGAGGGTGGCCTCGTCGGCGTCCTCGGCGACGTACATGTGCTCGTAGGACCAGATCTTGAAGTCGCCGCTCTCGACGTTCTCAGACGTCGGCTCGACGCCGTCGACCTTGAGGGCCTTGAACTTTGTGTCGTCGAAGTAGGAGAAGGCGAGGTAGGAGATGGCGCCGGCGGTCTGCTGGACCTTCTCCACGACGGTGCCGGAGGAGTCCTCCTCGGCAACCGGCTTGAAGGAGTCGGGCACGGTGGCGCCGGCCAGCACGGCGCCCTCGAAGGTGGCGCGGGTGCCGGAGCCGGCCTTGCGGTTGATGACCTGGATGGCGCCGGCGGTGCCGCCCACCTGGCCCCAGTCGGTAATCTCGCCGGTGAAGATGCCCTTGAGCTGCTCGGTGGTGAGGCTGTCGACGTCCACGTCGCTGTTCACGATGGGGCCCATGCCCACGACGGCGACCTTGTTGTCGACGAGCTTGGCTGCGTCGGCGGCCTCGAGCTTCTCCTCGGCGAAGACGTCGGAGCGGCCGATCTGGGCCTTGCCGTCCTTGACGTC
>CAVJWS010000131.1:0-3646 GCA_963653485.1 Prevotella sp. CAG:279 | reverse complement strand
ACCTCGCAACCGCCGAGCCCACCACGCTTCGCCAGCCCGAGCGCGGCGCCTTTGACGGGGTCCCGCTTACATGGCGCAAGCGCTTCCTCATCGCGCTCGTCGCCACGGTTTGCCTGTGCCTGGCGTCGCTATTCTTCTCGCCGCTTGTGGTCGTCGTGACGGGCGCCAGCAGCCTGAGCTTCTCCCTTGGTGACGTGTGGCTCCCATTGCTTGGGTGCTGCCTTGCTTGCTCGGTGCTTCTTGCCGGGCTGCTCTCTGCGATTCCCGGCAAGGCCTTTGACGTGGCGCTTGGGCTGGTCGGCGCCGTTTGCGTGGCCGCCGTTATCCAGGAGCTTGCCCTCAACGGCTTCTTGCCTGCGGCCACCGGGCAGTACGTCGATTGGTCCTCATACAACGACGCCATTGCGGCTTCGGTTCTCGTTTGGCTGCTCGTATGCGCCGCCTTCATGCTCCTCGTGCGCAAGCGCGCCCTCTGCGCTCGCCTTATATGCCCGCTGCTGTGCGTCGTCATCATGCTTGCGCAGGGCATCAACCTCGGCGTCGTCGTCGCCACGACTCCCGCGGCCAATGCGGGCGGCCCCGTTGTGACCGAGGAGGGCCTCACGACGGTCTCCTCCAAGAGCAACGTCATCGTCTTCATCCTCGACATGTTCGACACCGACTTCATGGACCGGGTGGTGGAGCAGTACCCGGAGGCAACCTCCGAGCTCACGGGCTTCACCTGGTACCACAACGCCACCGGTTCGATCATCCCCACGCGCTACGGCGTTCCCTATATCGTCACGGGAAAGACCTTCGACACGAACGGCGACGTCTTTACCACCGAGGAACTCAAGGCGTCCTTCTCGGACGAGAACCTGCTCGACGAGGCCGCCGCACGGGGCTATTCGGTCGGCGTCTACTCCGACTCGGTTGGCTATGGGCTCGATTCCTTGGCGAGCAAGACCATGAACGTCCATGAGCTTGCCTCGGGCTCGCGCAACGTTGACATCCTGAGCTGCGCCTCCTCGTTGTTTGAGGTTGGCCTCTACCGTGACCTGCCGGCGGCGCTTAAGCCCTACTTCTGGTTCACGACCGACTCGCTCAACGCCGCCATGTGCCCTGCCAACTCAGACGACGCCGCCTCCACGCCCTACCTCATCAATGACATGAGGATGCACGCCACCTTTTCCAACAAGGTGCTCGAGGCGACGGACGATTCCAAGGGCGGCGCCTACCGCGTCATTCACCTGCAAGGCTCCCACTGGCCCTACGTCATGAACGAGAACGGCGAGGCCGAGCAGCTCGAGCAGGTCGACGAGAACCAGATCCGCCAGAGTGCCGGCTCGCTCTCCATCGTCTCCGAGTACGTCAGCCAGCTCAAGGAGCTGGGCGTCTATGACAACTCGACCATCGTGATCACGGCCGACCACGGCAGGTGGGACTGGAACCACCACACGGTGAGGCGCACCACCAACCCCATCATGCTGGTGAAGCCCGCCGGGGCCGATGGCTCGCAGCCGCTGCAGGTCTCCGAGGCGGCCACCGGCCACGTTGACCTCCCGGCCACGCTTGAGTGGGCCGTCGGCGCCACGCCGAGCGGGCCCACGATCATGGAGGCCACCGGCGACGAGCGCAAGCGCTACTTCCTGTTCAGCGACCACGACGGTCATGCCGACAAGTATCTTGTTGAGTACGAGATCGACGGCGACGCCAACGACTTCTCCTGCTGGCACGAGACCGGTAGGTGCTGGCCCATCAAGATGGAGGGCTACGAGTAGGGGATTTCTAACTACTCTCCAGGCCCGGGTGCTTGCTTGTTGCGCTTTCAAGGCCGGCGCGGTGCTTGGGGCTTCTCGCCGTGTCGTCAAAACCGGGCCGAGCCAGGACGTGTCGCGCGGTTTGCGGCCCTTCTTCCCCAACATCAAAAAGAGTGGGGCCCGGCGTTGATTGCCGGGCCCCACTTCATGGGCGTCTTCGTTTTGCCGTGCCATGCCGGTAGCCACATTCAAGCGCGCGGGCGAGCCTAGTCCCTCGTGAGCTTGCGGTGGATGCGGTGGGGCTTGGAGGCCTCCTCGCCCAGGCGACGCACGCGGTCGCGCTGGTAGTCGTCGAAGTTGCCCTCGAACCAGTGCCAGGCGCCGGGGTTCTCGTCGGTGCCCTCCCAAGCCAGGATGTGGGTGGCAACGCGGTCCAGGAACCAGCGGTCGTGCGAGGTTATGACCGAGCAGCCCGGGAAGGCCAGCAGCGCCTCCTCGAGGCTCTCGAGGGTCTCGGTGTCCAGGTCGTTGGTGGGCTCGTCCAGAAGCAGCAGGTTTCCGCCCTGCTTGAGGGTGAGGGCGAGGTTCAGGCGGTTGCGCTCGCCGCCGGAGAGCACGCCGGCCGGCTTTTGCTGGTCGGGGCCCTTGAAGCCGAAGGCACTCACGTAGGCGCGGGAGTTGATCTCGTCCTTGCCGACCACGATGAAGTCGTTGCCGTCGCTGACGACCTCCCAGACGTTCTTCTCGCCGCCGATGCCGGCTCGCATCTGGTCAACGTAGGAGAGCTTGACGGTCTCGCCCAGGGTGATGGAGCCGCTCGTGGCGGCCTCGGTCTTGGACTCGGCCAGCGAGGCGTCTCCGGCCTCCACAGCCGCTCCCACGATCATCTTGAACAGGGTGGACTTGCCCACGCCGTTGGGGCCGATGACGCCCACGATGCCGTTGCGCGGCAGCTCGAAGGAGAGGTCGTCGATGAGCACGCGGTCGCCGAAGCTCTTGGAGAGGTGCTCGGCCACGAGCACCTTGGTGCCCAGGCGCGGGCCCACCGGGATGCGGATGTCGGTGACGCTCACGCTGCGGCCGCTTGCGGCCTCGGCCTCCATCTGCTCGTAGCGCTCCAGGCGCGCCTTGTTCTTGGCCTGGCGGGCCTTGGGGCTGCTGCGCACCCACTCCAGCTCGTTCTTGAGGCGGGTGGCGAGCTTGGCCTCCTTCTGGCCCTGGGCCTCCAGGCGGGCGGCCTTGGTCTCGAGGTAGGTGGAGTAGTTGCCCTTGTAGGGGTAGAGGTGGCCGCGGTCGACCTCGCAGATCCATTCGGCCACGTTGTCGAGGAAGTAGCGGTCGTGCGTGACGGCCAGCACGGCGCCGGGGTAGTTGTGAAGGAACTGCTCCAGCCACAGGACGCTCTCGGCGTCGAGGTGGTTGGTGGGCTCGTCGAGCAGCAGCAGGTCGGGGGCCTCGAGCAGCAGGCGGCACAGGGCCACGCGGCGGCGCTCGCCGCCGGAGAGCACGTTCACCGGCATGTCGGGGTCGGGGCACTGCAGGGCGTCCATGGCCTGGGTGAGCTGCGAGTCCAGGTCCCAGCCGTTCACGGCGTCAATCTCGTCCTGCAGCTTACCCATCTCGGCCATGAGGGCGTCGAAGTCCGCGTCCGGGTCGGCCATCTCTGCGCTGATCTGGTTGAAGCGCTCGACCTTGGCCAGCACGTCACCGAAGGCAAGGCGCACATTCTCGATGACGGTCTTGTCCTCCTCGAGCGGCGGCTCCTGCTCAAGCAGGCCCACGGTGTAGCCGGGGGTGAGGCGGGCGTCTCCGTTGGTGACCTCCTCCTTGCCGGCCATGATCTTGAGCAGGGTGGACTTGCCCATGCCGTTGGGGCCCACCACGCCGATCTTGGCGCCGGGGAAGAA
>CAVJWS010000130.1:0-3650 GCA_963653485.1 Prevotella sp. CAG:279 | reverse complement strand
ACCACGCCGTCCTTCATGATGACGATGCGGTCGCCCAGGGTCATGGCCTCGGTCTGGTCGTGGGTGACGTAGATGAAGGTGGCGTCGATGCGCTGGCGCAGCTTGATGATCTCGGCGCGCATCTGGTTGCGCAGCTTGGCGTCGAGGTTGGAGAGCGGCTCGTCCATGAGCAGGACCTTGGGGTCGCGCACGATGGCGCGGCCGATGGCCACGCGCTGGCGCTGGCCGCCGGAGAGGGCCTTGGGCTTGCGGTCGAGGTACTGGGTAATGCCCAGCACCTGCGCGGCCTGCTCCACGCGGCGGTCGATCTCGTCCTTGTCCATCTTGCGGAGCTTGAGCGGGAACTCCATGTTCTGGCGCACGGTCATGTGCGGGTAGAGGGCGTAGTTCTGGAAGACCATGGCGATGTCGCGCTCCTTGGGCGCAACCTCGTTCATGAGCTTGCCGTCGATGTAGAGCTCGCCGCGGGTGATGTCCTCGAGGCCGGCCACCATGCGCAGGGTGGTGGACTTGCCGCAGCCCGAGGGGCCGACGAGGACCACGAACTCGTGGTCGGCGATGTCGAGGTTGAAGTCCTCGACGGCCACCACGCCCTCCTCGGTCTCCTTGAGGTTGTGCTTCTTCTCGGGGGCATCCTCGGCCTTCTTGGCCGGCTTGCGCCTCTTGCCGGCGTTCTCGCTCGGGTAGACCTTCTCGATGTGCTTCAAGCTGACGGTTGCCATGGTGCACGCTCCTAACTCACGTGTTGCCTTTGTTGGATAAAACGCGCCGTGCCTTAGAGCCAGCGGCCGTCTGAGGTGGAGACCTTCACCTCGAGCGGCTGCATGGCCACACTTTCTCCCTGGTAGAAGAACGAGCGGCTCTTCATGGTGTTGTTGAAGAAGAACCGGTACTCAAGCTCGCTGGACGCGCGGGTGCACGACTCCACGCCGGCGGGCAGGTTGTCGATGTAGGAAACGCCGGCCAGGCGCAGCTCGCTCACGAGCAGCGCTCGGTAGAAGCTCTTGCTGCCGACCACGCCCACGTAGGAGCAGGTGCCCTGGCCGTACTCGTTGCGGCACGCGGCCGGGGTGCCGGCGTAGTAGCGCTCGTCGTGCTCGGCGATGGAGCGGGCACCCGTGAGCTCCAGCAGGTCGCACCACACGCTCACGTGGTGGGCGTTGCCGTTGGAGTCGCGCACGGTCTGCAGGGCCTCGCCGATGGCGTCGCTCTCCACCACGTGGCAGCCGCAGAGCTCGGAGAACTTGCCCGGCAGGTACTCCCCCACCGTGCAGTTGCCGTTCTCGTCCTTGGCGCCGGAGCGCACGGTGAGGACGGCGTGGCCGCCGGCCTTCACGTAGGCGGCGAGCTTGTCCGCAAACGCGTCGCTGGTCACGGCGTAGGCCGGGACGATGACGAGCTTGTGGCGCTCGGGGCTGAGCGGCTCGGCGTCGCCGATCACGTCCACGTTCACGCCCAGGCCCATGAGGCTGTCGTGCAGCAGGCGCTCCTGGCGCCAGTAGTCAAAGCCGCGGCTCTGGGTCTGGTTGGCGAAGTTGTAGTTCTGGTCGGGCGAGAAGACGAGGGCCACCTCGGAGGTGACGGCGGTGCCCTCGAGCTCGCCGGCGCGGCTCAGGCGCTCGCGCAGGGCGCTAAGCTCGGCCAGGCGACGGTTGGGCTTGTTGTCGTGGTCAAGCAGGCCGTAGCAGTACATCTCGGCGCCGGTGGCGGCGGTGCGCCAGCGGAAGAAGCTGAGCAGGTCCGCGCCGTGGGCCACCGCCTGCATGGCGTAGCCCTCGAGCATGCCCGGCTCCATGGCGCGGGTGGTGGGCATCCAGCAGCCCATGGGGCCGCCGAGCTGCTCCATCACCCAGAAGTTCTTGTTCTTCCAGCCGCGGACCATGTCGAGCGCGTAGGCGTTCGAGTAGACCTCGGTGGGGTCCTCGGGAAGCTCGAGCGGCGGGTAGTTGTCGTAGGACGCCACGTCCATGGACTCGAACTCCTTGTAGAAGTCCTGGACGTGCAGGCCAAAGCAGGCGTTGGTGGTGATCTGGGCGTCCGCGTCGTACTCGCGGATGATGGCGGCCTGGAAGGCCACGTACTCGGCCGTGGTGGCGGAGCAGAAGCGCTCGTAGTCGAGCATGTAGGCGGGGTTGAACCAGTCGCTCTTGTTCACCCAAGCGGTGTTGAAGCACTCGATCTGAGTCCAGTCGGAGTACTCGCCGCTCCACACGACGGTGCCCCAGTCGCGGTTGAGCTGCTCGAGCGTGCCGTGCTTCTCGCGGCAGAACTGCTGGAAGCGCTTGCGGCAGGAGGGGCAGGTGCAGTGGTTGGACTCCACCTCGTTGTCGATCTGCCAGGCGAGGACCTCGGGGCGGCCGGCGTAGCGCTCGGCCATCTTGCGGACGATCTTCTCGGCGTACTCGCGGAACAGGGGGTTGGTCTGGCAGCGATGGCCCCGGATGCCGAGGTGGGTGCGCTGGCCGTCGCGCTCGCACTGCACCGTCTCGGGGTGGGCGGTGTAGAGCCACAGGGGCGCGCAGTTGGTGGGCGTGCCGAGGATGACCTTCATGCCGTAGGCGGCGATGAGGCCGATGGCTTCGTCCAGCCACTCGAAGTCATAGACGCCCTCGGCGGGCTCCATGCGGCTCCAGGCGAACTCGCCCACGCGCACGGCGTAGCAGCCGAGCTCGGCCATGCGGCGGACGTCGTCCTCCCACATGGAGCGGTCCCAGTGCTCGGGGTAGTAGTCGATGGCAATCTTGATCATGCGGTAAATCCTTACCAGTCGCGTTCGCTAGATACCGTGATGCCGTCGTCGGCCGCGGGGTTGCCCTCGAGCGTGCGGAAGATGGGCATCGTTATCTGGGCGGCGGTGTAGACCGCCAGCGCGGGCGCGAAGAAGAGGCCCGCATACGTAAGAACCGGGGCGGTGAAGCCAAAGAGGAGGACCTGGATGCCGAGGATGCCAAGCAGAAGCATCGTCTTGCCAAAGAAGCGCACGCAGATGAGGCGGGAGTTGCGCATCTGCCGCATCAAGCCGTTCTCGTAGCGGGCCTCGAGGGGAAAGACATAGACGAAGTGCATGAAGGCGAGCACCGCCACCAGCAGGGCGAGGATGAGGAACCCCACCGGGTTGTCCGGCAGCTTCTCAAAGAGCTGCCAGCTCATCCACGCGCTGTAGGCGCAGGCCGCGAGGATGACGGTGGACATCACGCCGTGCTTGAGGTTTGCCACCCAGGCGCGCCAGAACGCGCGGGTGATGCCCACCTCCTCCCGGTCCTCGCTCATCTTGAGGAGCACGGTGAAGGCCGCGGTGACCGAGGCGCCGGCCGTGACGACGGGCAGGCAGCCCACCACCAGCCAGAAGTTGACGATGAGCAGGTTCGTGGCCTTGATGCCGGCCTGCACGAACGGCGAGTCAACACCGATCTTCATCTATGCCCTCCCCTCTTGGTTACCGAGCCGTAGCGGCTAGTCGTTCTCCTGCAGGCCAAAGCGGCGCTCGGCCTCGGACTCGCACCAGGCGACGCAGTCGTCGTAGCCGTAGCCGGCACAGGTGCTCTGCATGTCCTTCACAAGGCTCTCGAACTCGGCGTCGTCCTTGGCGTAGATGGCCTTCCAGGAGCCTTCCTTGATGGTCTTGATGACCTGCTGCCAGGTGAGCTCGA
>CAVJWS010000129.1:1879-3769 GCA_963653485.1 Prevotella sp. CAG:279 | reverse complement strand
GGCCGCCCTCGCGGTTGGCCACGTCCATGAGGATCTGCGTGCGCTCGCGCGCCTGGGCGTTTTCGTAGGTGACGGAGTGGTCGGTCTCGCTGTGCCCGATGTCGGCAAAGTGCTGGCGCACCGCGGCGGCGATGCTCACCTCGCGCAACTCGCAGCCCAGGGCCTCGCTCATGGCGGTGGCGTTGCCGTGCGTGCGCTCGGTGGTGCCAAAGCCGGGCATGGTGACGGCGATGATGCCGGCACGCTCGAGCCCCAGCAGGTCAAAGGCGCGGGCACAGACGAGCAGCGCCAGCGTGGAGTCCAGCCCGCCCGAGACACCCACGACCACGCAGCGGGAGTGCGTGTGGGAGAGGCGCTTGGCCAGCCCGTGCGCCTGAATGGCAAAGATGGACTCGCAGCGCTCGGCGCGGCGGGCGGGGTCTGCCGGCACAAAGGGGTGCGGGTCAACGAAGCGCCCCACGAGCGGGGTCTCGCGCTGGCCCAAGGGGAAGAGCGAGACCACGTAGCCGCTAGCAGCCACGTCGGTTTGGTAGGTGGACATGCGACGGCGGTCTGCGGCAATAAGTCCCAGGTCAACCGTGCCAACGGCTCCCGTGTACGCGGGCAGCTCGCCCGCCAGCACCAGGTTCTCGTCATCAAGCGGCTTGGCCTGAGCGAGCATGCGGCCGTTCTCTGCCACCAGGCAGTGGCCGCCGTAGACCACGTCTTGGGTCGACTCGCCCCAGCCGGCACTCGCGTAGGCGTAGGCGCAGACGAGGCGGGCGCTCGTGGAGCTCACGAGACTCGTACGGTAGTCGGACTTGCCCACGAGCTCGTTGGAGGCCGAGAGGTTGCAGACGAGCGTGGCGCCCGCAAGCGCGGCGGCCGTGCTCGGCGGGTTGGGAACCCAGAGATCCTCGCAAATCTCCGCAGCGGCAACGAGGCCCGGCAGGTTCTCGCACTCAAAGAGCTGGCAGGCGCCAAAAGGCACCTCGTCCTGGCCGGCAAAGGAGATGGGTGTAACGTCGCGCGGGCCGGCCGAGAAGCGGCGGCCCTCATAGAACTCACCGTAGGTGGGGATGTTGAGCTTGGGAACGAGGCCGAGCAGCTCGCCTTGGCACACGGCGGCGGCGCAGTTGTAGAGCTTGGCAGACACGCACACCGGCACGCCCACGAACAGCAGCGCGTCAACGTCTGCCGTGGCGGTCGCGAACTGGGCCAATCCTTCCTCGGCGGCGTTGAGCAGGGCGTCTTGCCAGAAGAGGTCCTCGCAGGTGTAGGCCGTGATGGCCAACTCGGGCAGCACGGCCACCTGGGCGCCCGCGCCGGGCTCTCCCACCTTGGGGCAGGCCTCGCGAACGGCCTGTACGCACGAGCTGACGTTGAAGTCCACGTCCGCCACGCGAACCGCCGGCGTAAGGGCCGCTACCTGGATAAAACCGTCACGCATGATGCCTCCTCATGGATGGAGCGAGCACCGCCACTCGGCAATGCTCGCTCCATTCTAATAGAGGTATGGGACGCAAGGTCAGGCGAGCGAAGCGAGACGGTGGCGCGGGCTCGTGGAGTTGAGGCACCAGGCAACGACGCGGGAGGACAGCGGTATGGAGCGGCAGCGCTTGGCAACGGCGCGAGGCGGCGGCGCGCGGAAGGCCGGGCCACAAGCAGCGCGCGCTGACCGGGAAGCGCCGGCTTGCCCGGGGCTATCCCAGACGAGGCAACGGGACCCACAAAAGGCCCCCAGCCGCTACCAGTCGAGTTCGTACTCGTACTTGTAGGCCAGCTCGTCGGTGGAGGAGATCTCGTCGAGGCCCATGAGGCCGCGGAGGTAGTTCTCCTGCTCGAGGAGGCAGTCGTTGATGTGGGCGGTCGCGTCAGCGAACGGGTCGTCAGAATCGAAGTAGTCCATGA
>CAVJWS010000129.1:0-1231 GCA_963653485.1 Prevotella sp. CAG:279 | reverse complement strand
CAAGGCGGTACACCCAGTTCTGGAGATAGGCCTCCTCGGACCCCTCGGGCACGCTGAGGTGAATCTTTGCGTCGTCCTCGGCGTCGTCGGTAAAGAGGAAGCCGATGCCGGGCGAGTAGCGGTTGAGCCCGGCGGGTTCGGTGCTGCCGAGCGTGATCGACGTGAGCGCGCTGCAGCTCGCGAACGCGCCCGACGCGATCGTGGCGGGCGCGGTGCTCGTGAGGCTCACGCTCGCAAGGTCGCCGCTGCCGGCGAACGCCGTAAAGCCGATCTCTACTTCGTTCACGTCGGAGCTGAACGAGGTGATGCCCGCGCAGCGCTCAAAGGCGCTCGTGCCGATAATGAGGCTCTGGCGCTTGCCGCCGCACGAGTCGATGGCGAGGTCACCCGTATAGCCGGAGCCCGCAAAGGCGGCCCTGTCGATCCATTGGAGGTTGGGCGCGCTCGTCCAGTCGATGCTCCAGCTGCCACCCGTGCCGGCAAAGGCGCTGCCGAGGATTTCCTCCACGGAGCTCGGCAGGGTAAGCGTTCCCTCATAGCTGCTGCCGCCCGAGACGAGCACGGACGGATCGTCGCCCGCGTTCTCGGCGGCGTAGAGCACGAGGCTGCCGTCGGCCTGCGCGTCCACGCTCAGCGCGTTAAAGCCGTCGATGTACGTAAAGCGGCTGTCGTGGCCCTCGGCGCCCGGCAGGCAGTACCAGCTGCAGTCGTTGTTGGGCACCTCGTGGCTGGCAAAGGTTGCGTTGCCGGAGAGCGAGGCCACAAAGCCGAGCGAGCCGCAGCCGTCGAGCGCGCTGGCGCCCACGGAGACGTCGCCCGTGGCGCCGATGAAGAGCCCCTGCAGGCCGCTGCAGTTCTGGAAGGCGTAGGCGCCGATGGAGGTGACGCTCTCGCCCAGGGTCACCCAGGCAAGGTCGGTGTCGCCCGCAAAGGCGTAGGGCGCAATGGTGTTGATCTGCAGCTTGTTGCCGTCCTCTTCGGTGACGGTGCCATCGAAGGTGGAGGCAAAGCCCTGGTCGGAGAGGAGCACTACCTCGTCGCCGTCGACGTAGTAGAGCATGTCCTCCTGGCTCGCCTGCGCAAGGATTACGTGCGCCTTGGGCGCGCCGGCCTTGGCGAGCTGCTTCTGTACGCCCGCGGCCTGGTCCTCGGTAAAGCAGACGATGGTCTGCACGTTGCCGCCCGCGAGCGAGTCCTTCTCGAGCGTGCAGTCCTCGTCGTTGAAGAGCAC
>CAVJWS010000128.1:0-3782 GCA_963653485.1 Prevotella sp. CAG:279 | reverse complement strand
TCGCCGTGGGCCTCGCGCGTCGTGGGCGCCATCGGCGTGCTTGCGCTCGTGGCGACCCTCGTTCCGCTGCTGCTCATCAGCAACTACAACCACTCCTACGCAGACGACTGGCACTACGGCGTCTGGACGCACCTCGCCCTGCAGGAGACCGGCAACGTCTTCGCGGCGCTCGTCACGGCGCTCGAGCAGGTGGGCAAGGCCTGGTTTGACTGGCAGGGCAGCTACTCGGCCATCTTCCTCATGGCCATCGAGCCGAGCGTCTTTGGCGAGAAGTGCTATGTCATCGCCGCGCCGCTCGTGCTGGCGAGCCTCATCGCCGGCACCCTCTTCTTCACCCACGTCCTCATGGTGGAGCTGCTCGGCTGCAAGCGGGGGCACTGGCTGGGGCTCTCTTGCCTCATGGTGGCCGTGCAGCTGCTTTTGCAGCCAAGCCCCGTCGAGGGAATCTTCTGGTACAACAGCGCCGTCTACTACACCACCTACCATGCGGCGGCCTTGGCCATGTTCGGCTGCGTCGCCCGCATCGCCGACCCGGCCCGCGTGAGGCGGCCGCGCGGCGCCATCATCGCGGCGAGCCTGCTGGCGGCATTCGTGGCCGGCGGCAACTTCGTGACGGCCCTCGTCGCCGCCGAGGTCATGTTTGTGGTGATGGCCGTTCTCATCGTCCGCGCGCGCCGCTGCTCGGCCGACGTGCTGTGGCCCTTCGGCCTGCTCGTGGTGGGCCTGGCCGTCTCCCTGGCCGCGCCCGGCAACTCGGTTCGCCAGCAGACGCAGTTCCCCGACGACTCGGCCGGCGTGGTGGGCACCATCTGGCACTCCTCGCTCTCGGCCTTCCAGTACATCCAGCAGTGGGGCAGCGGCCTGGTGGTCCTGCTCGCCCTGTTCGCCTGCGTCATCGCCGTGCATGCCTGCGGCCGCGCCGTGGAGCGCGGTTGGCGCTTCCCGGCGCCGCTTGCCGTGTTCGCGGGTTCGGTCGCCCTGTTCGCCACGAGCTTCACGCCGACGTTTTGGGCCGAGGGATCGGTTGGTCCCGGGCGCGTGCAGAACTGCCGGTTCGACCTGTTCGTGGTGCTCGTGGTCTTCAACGTCTTCTGGTTCGTCGGGTGGGTTGCCGCGCGTCGCCGCCAGATAGACCGCCAGCCGGCCGCGCAGGTCCTCACGCCTTGCCACGTGGCCTGGGCCTGCGGCCTTATTGCGCTCGTCATTTGCTGCGTGGTCGGCTCCATGGCCGCAGACGAGGACCTGGGCGAGGACCTCTCCAGCGTCTCTGCCGCCCGTTCGCTGGCCTGCGGCGCCGCCGCGGACTATGACGCGCAGGTGTGGGAGCGCCTCGAGACCATCGAGGGCTCCAGCGAGCAGAGTCTGCGCGTGCCCTACTACACCAACGTGCCGCACGTGCTGCTCATGGGCGACATCCGCGACAACATGGACAACTACATCAACTACCGCCTGTGCCAGTGGTACGGCAAGGAGTCCATCGTGGGCTACCGCAAGGCGCAGTCGGGCTCTTCGGGGAGCAACTAGTGGCCGCCGCGAGGAAGAGCGCGCAGGGGGCGGGCCGCCTTGCGTGGGCGCGTGCAGGAGCGGCCCTGGCCAGGCTGGGCCTGGTGCTCACGGCCGTGGCGCTTGGCGTGGTGCTGGCCGTCGTGGCCTTCTCGACCGTCTGGCTCATGCAAGGGGCATCCGACGGCAACCTCACGCAGTCCATGTCGCTCTACACCTGGATGGGCGCCAAGAAGATGCTGCTTGCGGGCCTGGTCGGCGGCATCGCGATCCTGGGGCTCTGCGTGCTGGCGCATAGGTTCGGCCGCGCGCTCGAAGGGCCTCGCGCCGGCAAGGCGCTCATCGTCGCCGCCTTTGCCTTTCAGCTGGCGATGATCTTGTGCCTGCAGACGAGGGACACCTACTGGGGCGACTCCTGGATGGTGCGCGACTTCGTGGCCAAGGCCGTCGAGGGCGGTGGCGTAAAGGCGGCCTTTAGCGGGCCGTACAAGACGCTCTTCTATGACGCGCGCCTCTACTTCTCCTGCTATCCCTTCCAGGCCACGCTCTTTTGGCTTATGTACGGGCTTCGCCTGGCCTTTGGCCCCTATTCGTACATGGTCTTCCAGCTGCTCTCTTCGCTGGCCACCTGCCTGGGCGTCTGGAGCCTGCTGGAGCTGGGCCGGCTCGTCTGCCCGCGCCCGGGGGCGCGCCGCGTCCTCGTCGTGCTCGTGGCCGCCTGCCTGCCGATGTACTGGCTCTCCACCTTCATCTACGGAAACGCCTTGGGCTGCGGCCTTGCGCTGGCGTTTCTCGCCCTGCAGGCCAGGGCCATGCGCGCGGCCACGCCCAAGGGGGCGCTTGCGTGGTGCGCGGCGTCGCTGCCGGCGCTTGCGGCCGCCTGGTGCGTCAAGGCCACCTTCATGCTCTTTGCCATCGCGGCCGTGCTCGCCTGGGTCGTCTTGGCCGTCTTGCGCAGAAGTGCCTGGGGCCTTGTGGGATGCCTGGCCGCGGTGCTCGTGGCCAGGGCCGTCTCGGGGCTCCCCTTCGAGGCTCTGCGAGCCGCCTCGGGAGGCTATGAGTTTGGCGAGGCCCTCACCACGCTCAACCACCTCGAGCTTGGCCTTCGCATGGGCAAGGGCGAGTTCTACGTGAGCGTCGACGGCGGCGCGGCAGAGTTTGCCCCCGGAGGCTGGTCCAACCACGCCAACGACGTCTGGGAGTTCTCGGGCGAGGACGCCCAGGTGCAGAACGAGATTGCGGCCGCCGCGCTGGCGGACGACCTCGTGCAGTTCGCGAGCGACCCGGCCTATGCCCTGCGCTTCTTCTCCGTCAAGCTCGCCACCGAATGGGCCGACCCAACCTACCAGTCCCTCTACTACCTTTCCATGTGCGGCAGGGCCAACGGGTCGCGCCCCAACCTGGCCGACATCTCGAGGCCCGTCGGCACCATAAGCGCGGTGCTCACCTTTGTGCTCGACGGCTACCAGACCGTCGTGTTCGCCTCGGCCTTTGGCTTCGTGGCCTGGGCGGCGCGCAGGTGGGGGAGGGCCGGTTGCGCCAAGGGCGCCGTCGCGCCCGCCGATGCGCTTGGGGCTCAGGGCGCCGGTTTTGTTGCGGGCGCGGGTGCTCCAGGGGCACAAGCCGGCGGGCCTGTTGCGCAAACGGGCGCCGAGCTCGGGCAGGCCGGGGCCGCGGTGTGCGGCGAGCTCGGGCGGGCCACGGGTACTGCCTCGGACGCGGGCGCCGAACTTGCGCAGGCCGACGCCGCGGCGGGCGAAGGCGCCTTTTCTCGAAGCGGCGCGTATGCCCCCAACGAGGCCGTCCTGCTCCTGGCCGCGACCTTCTTCACCGGCTTTGGCTGCTACCTGCTTTGGGAGGCCAAGTCGGTCTACGTGCTGCCCTATGCCATCGTGGTCCTGCCGCTGGCCGCGGCCGGCCTTGACGGCACGCTGCGCTGGGCCAAGCGCAGGCGGACGTCTTCCGAGGGATAGCCTTGGCGCATCGCCGCTCTTCTGTCCCCCTGCTCTGGAGATTTCGCTACACTAACAATTTACCTGCCTCGGCGCCGTGAACGCCGGCCGCGGGGTTCATACAGAAAGCACCGCCCGGCGTGGGCGAGGGCGCTAGCCGCACATAGGAGGAAACGTGCTCAGTGTCGACGAACAGATGAAGGTCATCGCCTCAGGCGTCGCCCAGATCGTGCCGGAGGCCGGTCTTCGCAAGAAGCTCGAGAAGGGCGTGCCGCTCAACATCAAGCTCGGCGTAGACCCCACCAGCCCCGACCTGCACCTCGGCCA
>CAVJWS010000127.1:0-3803 GCA_963653485.1 Prevotella sp. CAG:279 | reverse complement strand
GAGCTGGGCCTTGACGGCGTCGTGGCCGGTGCCGCCGAAGGTGGTGCGGCGACGCACGATGTTGTCGATGTCCAGCGCCTCGTGGGCGCCCTCGTCAAAGAGCTCGGAGTAGCTCTGGAGCTCGGCGGTGGAGAGCTCCTGCAGGGTCACGCCCTCGCGAACGCAGTCGCCCACGATGCGGCCCACCACGGCGTGCGCCTGGCGGAAGGGCAGGCCCTTGCCCACCAGGTAGTCTGCCAGGTCCGTCGCGGCCATATAGCCCTCGTGCGAGGCCTCGCGCATGCGGTCGGCCTTGAAGGTGCAGGTGGCGAGCATGCCGGTGCAGGCCATGAGCGAGCCCAGGACGGTGTCGGCCGCATCGAACAGCGGCTCCTTGTCCTCCTGCAGGTCCTTGTCATAGGTAAGCGGCGTGCCCTTCACGGTCACGAGCAGGCTCGTGAGGTCGCCCACCACGCGGCCGCTCTTGCCGCGCACGAGCTCGGCAAAGTCGGGGTTCTTCTTCTGCGGCATGATGGAGGAGCCGGTGGAGTGGGCGTCGTCCATCTCCACGAAGCCAAACTCGGCAGAGCTCCACCAGACGAGCTCCTCGCACAGGCGCGAGAGGTGGATTTGGCAGACGCTGCAGGCATAGATGAGGTCGAGCAGGTAGTCGCGGTCGCTCACGGCGTCCATGGAGTTGGGCACCGGCGCGTCAAAGCCGAGCGCGGCGGCCGTGGCCTCGCGGTCCAGCGGGTAGGTGGTGCCGGCCAGGGCGGCGGCGCCCAGGGGGCAGAGGTTGGCCGCGGCGCGGGCGTTCTCCACGCGGGTGAAGTCACGGGAGAACATCCAGAAGTAGGCCAGCAGGTGGTGCGAGAGGAGCACGGGCTGGGCCGGCTGCATGTGGGTGTAGCCGGGCATGACCACGCCAAACTGCTCGTTGGCGCGCTCGAGCAGCACGCGCTCGAGCTTGGCCAGGGAAGCCAGCAGCTCGTCTGCCAGGTCGCGGGCGATCATGTGGGTGTCAACGGCCGTCTGGTCGTTACGGGAACGGCCGGTGTGGAGACGTCCGCCCGCAGCGCCGATGCGCTCGGTGAGCACGCGCTCGATGGCCATGTGGATGTCCTCGTCGCGGTCCACGTCAAAGACGAAGTCCCCGGCCTCGATCTCTGCGGCGATCTGGTCAAGCCCGGCACGGATGGAAGCGGCGTCCTCAGCAGAAATAACCCCCTGCTCAGCAAGCATGGAGGCGTGCGCCTTGGAGCCGCGGATGTCCTGGCGCCACATGCGCTTGTCAAACGGCAGCGAGGCGCCGAAGCGCTCGAGCTCGCCGGTTGGCGCCGCGGAGAAGCGCCCACCCCACAAGGGCTTTGGCTGCGCGGAGCCCGTGGCCTTGTTCTCGTCCATAGTTCCCCCTCTATGTAAGGCGACCCACGACGCAATTGGCGAGCAGGCCACCCCGATGTGTACGGAACCCTATGGTAGCCGAGCGAGCGCGCAATACGCGCGTGGCTGGCATTCTTGTTGGCCAATTGCTCCCATACCGCTCTAGCTGGGCGAAATTGCCCATGGCTTGCAGGCGTTTGGAAGCCGTCCACAGGCGCAGGGGACGTTGCCCGCCACCGTGCCCCATGGCGGGCCAAGGCAGTGCCGGCCATACCATCGCCGCGCATGGCAAGGCGGGCTCCCGGCATCTGCCGAAAGCCCGCCTGCAATCAATCTAGCTGCGGTTAATTGACCAAGCGCGCCTACTCGGCCGCGTCGGCGCCGTCCTGCTCGCCCTCGGCGTCCGCAGGCTCGGCCGGCTCGCTTGCGCCGGCGGCGGCGCGCTCGGCGGCGCGGGCCTTGGCGGCCTCGATGCGGTCGAGCTGCATGCGGCTGAGCGGCAGGGCGTTCTCGGTCGGGACCTCGCACGAGCCGTCCGCGCATCCCTGCCCCTCGTCGGAGCGGCCGGTATAGGGCGCCACCACGTGCAGGGTGGGGTCGGCGGGGTTCTCGAGCTTGAACTCGGCCACGTTGTCCGCGGCGCCGCCCATCTCGGCCGCCTTGGCGCGGGCGTTCTTGAAGTTCTCCTTGGCAACCGAAATCATGAGCTTGATGCGGTTGAGCTGGTTGACCTCGGACGCGCCGGGGTCGTAGTCGACGGCCACGATGTTGGACTCGGGGTGCATCTCGCGCAGGCGCTTGATGACCGACTTGCCCACGACGTGGTTGGGCAGGCAGGCGAACGGCGAGGCGCAGACGATGTTGGGCGTGCCCGTCTCGATGAGGTCGCACATCTCGGCCGTGAGCAGCCAGCCCTCGCCCATGGTGTTGCACAGGGAGAGCACCTGGGAGGCCTTGCCCGCCAGCTCGAAGATGTCGGGGTAGGCGGCGAACCTCGTGGTCTTGGAGAGCATGCGGTTGATGGGCTCGCGCATGGACTCCACTACCTTGATGCCGGCCTGGTGGCTTACGCGGCGGCGCAGCTTGGTGCCCAGCTCGTGGTTCATGTTGGTGGGGTTGGACATGCCAAAGAGGAAGAAGTCGACCAGGCCCGGGACCACGGCCTCGCAGCCCTCGGCCTCGATCACGCGCACGACCTCGTTGTTGGCCGTGGGATGGAACTTCACGAGGATCTCTCCCACCACGCCCACGCGCGGCTTGGAGCGGTCGGCCACCACGGGCAGCGTCTCAAAGGCGTCCACCGCGTCCTGGCACAGCGCCAGGAACCCGCGCTGGCCGCAGCTCACGAGGTCCTCCTTGGCGCGGGCCATGAACTTCTCGTAGAGCGCGTCGGTGGAGCCGGCCTCGGCCTCGTAGGGACGCACGCGGTAGAGCATCTGCATGATGAGGTCGCCAAAGAGCAGGGCCCAGACGGCGCGCACGATGAGGTCGGGCTTGAAGACGTTGAAGCCCGGGTTGTCCTCGTCAAGGCCGCCCGCCGCGGACAGCGACACCACCGGGATCTCGGGGTGGCCGGAGTCCTTCAGGGCCTTGCGGATGAGCGCGATGTAGTTGGTGGCGCGGCAGCCGCCGCCGGTCTGGGAGATGATGACGGCCGTCTTGGTGAGGTCGTACTTGCCGCTCTCGATGGCCTCCATGATCTGGCCCGTGACCAGGATGGACGGGTAGCAGATGTCGTTGTTGACGTACTTGAGGCCCGCCTCAACGGCGCCGTGGTCAACCGAGGGCAGCAGCACCGCGTTGTAGCCGGCGTTGATGAGCAGCCTCTCCACCAGCTCAAAGTGGATGGGCGACATCTGCGGGCACAGCAGCGTATAGCCCTGGGCCTGCATCTCCTTGGTGTAGCGCACCTTGTTGAAGGCGGCGCTGGCGGCGCGGCGCCACACGGGCAGCTTGCCCGGCTCGCTCGTGGCACGCTCGAAGCTGCCGTCGGCGCGGCGCACCTCGATGGGGCCCATGCACTCGAGCTCGCCGGCGGCCGCCTTGCGCTCGAGCTCCTCGCGCTGCTCCTTGAGGGCGGCCATGAGCGAGCGGATGCGGATGCGGGCGGCGCCGAGGTTGCTCACCTCGTCGATCTTGAGGACGGTGTAGATCTTGCCGCTGGCCTCGAGGACCTCCTGCACCTGGTCGGTGGTGAGGGCGTCCAGGCCGCAGCCGAAGCTGTTGAGCTGGATGAGGTCGAGGTCGTTCCTGCTGGCCACGAAGCGCGCGGCACGGTACAGGCGGCTGTGGTACATCCACTGGTCGACCACGCGGATGGGGCGCTCGGGGCGCATCTTGTGGGCGATGGAGTCCTCGGTGAGGATGGCGAAGCCAAAGCTGTTCACAAGCTCGGGGATGGCGTGGTTGATCTCGGGGTCGTTGTGGTAGGGGCGGCCGGC
>CAVJWS010000126.1:0-3817 GCA_963653485.1 Prevotella sp. CAG:279 | reverse complement strand
CCGAGGCCGAGCGCGTCTCGACCGGGCTTGCCGAGGCGATTTCGCAGATCGAGCTTGACCGCGAGGTCGTGCTTGACCGCATTGAGCCCCAGACGTTCTACCACACCGTTGCCCATGACGACTTCTCGCTCACGCTTAAGTGCGCCGTCATCAGCTTGGGCGGTCTGCACCTCTTCGTCTTCCCGAGCGAGCTCGGCAGCGACCTTGGCATCCGCATGAAGCGCGAATGCCCGGTAGAGGGCATCGTCTGCGGCTATACCAACGGCTACTTCGAGTACTTCCTGCCTGCGCGCGAGTACGGTCTCTCGTTCGAGACCGAGCGCGCGCAGATCCCCCAAGGCGAGCCCGAGCGCGTGTGCGACAAGTTCTGCCAGGCCTCGCGCCTGCTCGCCGCTGCCGACGCGCTCGGCTGACTCTCGGATCGGCCGGTGCTGCCACGGGTGGTAACGCGCCGAACCACATTCTGCCATCCATTCCCATCCCGGGCGTACGTGCGCCCGCGGAGTTCACAGGGATGTGGTCCTCTGGTCTCTCGATGTCGACTACGGAGGCCTAGGTTACGCGCATCCCAACCCCGAAAAGGAGGAATCCCATGAAGTACCAGCAGCTTTGCGATGAGATCATCGCAAAGGTCGGCGGTCGCGACAACGTGCTTGATGTGAGCCACTGCATCACGCGCCTACGCTTTCATCTTAAAGACGAGTCGCTCGCGCAGACCGATGAGCTCAAGGCGATGAAGGGCGTCGTCGACGTCATCCAGGCCGGCGGCCAGTACCAGGTCGTGATCGGCGCGACGGTCGAGGCCGTCTACAACGACCTCGTCCAGATCGGCGGCTTCGACGCCAAGCCTGCGCTCGATATCGACGAGGGCGACAACGTCAAGAAGGGCGATCCGTTCACGCGCCTGCTCGCGATCATCTCCGAGATCTTGCAGCCGATTCTCGGCGTGCTCATGGCGGGTGGCTTCATCAAGTCGATGCTCGCGCTCTGCACCGTCGCCGGCTGGCTTTCCAAGGACAGCAACACCTACGTGACGCTCTCGGCGATCGGCGACTCGGTCTTCTACTACTTCCCGCTCATCATCGGCTGGACGTCGGCCAAGAAGTTCGGCCTCAAGCCCGTCATGGGCATGGCGCTCGGCGGCATCCTCGTCTACCCGACGCTTGTGGCGCTCATGAGCGGAGACCCGCTCTATACGATCGGTGCCGGCACCGTTCTGGAGTCCAAGGTCTACGGCGACATCTTCGGCATCCCGCTGATCATGCAGGACTACAACTCTACGATCCTTCCTGCGATCTTCATCGTCTGGATCGCGTCCAAGGTGCACAAGGCCCTCTCCAACGCGCTGCCCGCACTCGTGAGCTCGTTCTTCTCGAACATCCTCACGCTGCTCGTCTGCGGCATCCTGGGACTTCTTGTGGTCGGCCCCGTCATGACGGTCCTCTCCAACATCGTCGCCCAGATCATTCTTGCGCTCATCAGCTTCCAGCCTGCGATTGCCGGCTTCGTCATCGGTACGTTCTGGAGCCTGCTCGTCATGTTCGGCCTGCACTGGGGCATCATCCCGCTGTGGTTCCTCGACGTTGCGACGTACGGCTACGATCTCATCAACCCGCTCGTCTATGCCGGCGGCTGCGCCATCGCTGGTGCCGTGCTTGGCATGATCATCCGCACCAAGGACTCCGAGGAGAACGCCGTCGTCAACGTTCCGGCCCTCGTCTCGTCCATCTTCGGTGTGAACGAGCCCGCACTCTACGCCATCTTGCTTCCGCGTAAGCGCCTCATGTGGGCGACCTTCGTCTCCGCCGGCGTCGGCGGCGCCATTGCCGGCCTCATGGGCGCCAAGCTCTACGCCTTCGGCGCTTCCGGCCCGCTCGGCTTCCCGAGCTTTATCAACCCCGCCGGCATCGACACGGGCTTCATCGGCCTTGTCATCTCCGGTGTGGCGGCCTTCATCCTGGCACTTATTGCCGCAATGGTGATTGGTACCAAGAAGGACGAGGGCGGCCCCAGCCTCAACGTCACGGTGGACTAGTTTATCGGCCCGCTCGTATCTTCAAGGCCTCGGACGGCTGCGCTGTCCGAGGCCTTTTGCGTTCTTGGCGCCCCGCGCTGTAAGTGCGGGGCTGTATCGATGCCTGCGGGGCGGGCTAAGCTACGGCACCTGTGGAACGTTGGAGTTCGCGCGATCCCCCTGGAGCAGCTGGCGGTAGGGGAGGAACCCGATAAACGAGACGACCGCCTGCGAGTGCGCGGCGTTGCGCTTGAGGTAGAGCCTGACCTCACTTGTCGTCGCTGGTTCGAGGTCTACGAGCGCGACCTTGCCGCCGGCGAGCGATTCGGTTGGCTTGCGCATGAGCAGCGACACCCCGGCGCCGCGAGCGACGAGCGAGATGATGTTCTCGGCGCGCTTTCCGGTGAAGGTGACGCGTGGGGTGAAGCCTGCCTCATGGCAGAGCGACAGGACGAGCTCGCTCACGAACGAGCCTTGGGGCAGCATGAGGAAGTTCTCGTCGATGAGGTCGTCAATTTCGATGGTGTCGCGCGCGGCGAGCGGGTGGTCGGGCGGAAGAACGGCCACGAGCCGGTCGGTCGTGAAGGGTATCTTCTTGAACTCCGGCTCGTTGGCTCCGGTGTCGCGGATGAACGCGAGCTCGATTTCCTCGCGCATGAGCATCTGCTTGAGCGCTTCGCCTTCGCCCTCGACAAGGTCGATCGAGTACGAGGGGTTTGCCTGTTGGAAGTCGATGACGGCATCGGTGATGCCATAGGGGGCCATGATGGGAATCGAGCCCACGGTGATGTGCTCAAGCGGCTCGTCGTTCTCGGCTTGCACCGCGGCGAGATAGCGATGCTGCAGTGCCGCGATCTTTTGCGCATAGGGCAGAAGCGCCTCGCCCTGGGCGGTCAGCGTCACATGACGTTGCCTGCGGTCGATAAGCTTGCATCCGAGCTCGCGCTCCATGCCCATGATGTGCTTGGAGAGGGTCGACTGCGACATGAAGAGCAGCTCGGCCGCATCGAGAAACGTGCGCGACTGTGCAAGGATGACGAACTCGCCAAAGCGGCTGATGTCCATGCGTGTCCCTCCTGCCCCATTCGTGTTGGGCTGTTGGCCTGTCCCGGCCTTAGATGATGGAGATTGTCTCACGAGCTGTTTGCCATGCGGTAAGATGAAAAACCGTTGGACCATGTTTTCGGCAAAACGATGCCGATGTAAGTCTAGGGCTAATGTCGCCCTGGACCTCCCGGCTTGGGGCAATCGTATCGTCTCAAGAAGAAGGGGAGAACATGGGCACCAGTTCCCATCCAAGCAATTCGAATGCTCGCTCGACACGTGCGGGCGACATGGCGTTTCTTGTGGTGATGTACGTCGCCGCATTCGTGGCCGCGTTCAATGAGAACATCATCAACGTCGCGCTGCACGACATCATGGGCGCGTTTTCCGTCGGTGCCACCACGGCGCAGTGGCTCGTGTCGGGCTATATGGTTGTGACGTCGATCTTCACGGCGACGATGGCCTACCTCTCGAGCCGGTTTTCCACGCGCAAGCTTCTGTTCTTTGCGTGCGGCTGCCTCGTCGTGGGCGAGGTGCTCTGCTTGGCGGCGCCTTCGTTTGCCGTTCTGCTGCCGAGCAGAATCCTTCAGGCCGTGGGTTCGGGCGTCCTGTTCCCGCTCATGATGAACGTGGTGATCGCCTGCGCCCCGCGCGAGAAGTTCGGCCTCTTCTTGAGCCTGGGCGGAGCGTGCATCACGCTGGGACCGGCCTTCGGTCCCGTGGTCTCGGGCCTCATGTGCACGCTTTTCGGCTGGCGTG
>CAVJWS010000125.1:0-3891 GCA_963653485.1 Prevotella sp. CAG:279 | reverse complement strand
TCATGGACCAGTCCAACCCGCTTGCCGGCCTCACCCACAAGCGTCGTCTGTCCGCCCTCGGACCGGGCGGCCTCGCCGGCCACAAGTCGGGCTCCAGCCGCCGCACCAACGTGCCTACGGCCGTCCGTGACGTCCACAACTCGCACTACGCCCGCATGTGCCCCATCGAGACCCCCGAAGGCCCCAACATCGGCCTCATCGGCTCGCTGGCGCTCTATGCCCACGTCAACGACTACGGCTTCATCGAGGCCCCGTACCGCAAGGTCGTCGACGGCAAGGCCACCGACCAGATCGACTGGATGACGGCCGACGAGGAAGAGGGCCACGTGATTGCGCCGGCCAACACGCCGGTCGATCCCAAGGACGGCCGCTTCATCGACATCGACGAGAACGGCGAGGTCTTCCACCCCAAGCGCATCGTCGCCCGTACCCGCGACTTCGACGGCTCCTTCGGCGCCCCCGCCGAGTGCCCGGTCGAGGAAGTCGACTACATGGACGTGAGCCCGCGCCAGCTGCTCTCCGTGGCTGCCACCCTCATTCCGTTCCTCGAGCACGACGACGCAAAGCGTACCCTCATGGGCGCAAACATGCAGCGTCAGGCCGTGCCCCTGATTCACGCCCGCGCCCCGTTCGTCGGCACCGGCATGGAGGCCCGCGCCGCCCAGGACTCCGGCGACCTCATCGTCTCCGAGTTTGACGGCACTGTCGTTGAGGTTGACGCCGCCCACGTCGTCGTTGACGGCAAGAAGGGCCCGCAGCGCTACGACCTGCCCAAGTACCAGCGCTCCAACCAGAGCACCTGCATCAACCACCGTCCCATCGTGCACGTGGGCGACGAGGTCAAGGCCGGCCAGCCGCTGGCCGACGGTCCTTCCGTCGAGAACTCCGAGCTGGCCCTCGGCGCCAACCTCACCGTGGCCTACATGCCCTGGGAAGGCTACAACTACGAGGACGGTATCGTCGTTTCCGAGCGCGTCGTCCAGAACGACCTGCTTACCTCGGTGAACATCTCCCGTCACGAGATTGACGCCCGCGACACCAAGCTCGGTTCCGAGGAGATCACCCGCGAGATCCCGAACCTGGGCGAGGACATGCTCGCCAACCTCGACGATGACGGCATCATCCGCATCGGCGCCGAGGTCGGCCCCGGCGACATCCTGGTCGGCAAGGTCACGCCCAAGGGCGAGACTGCCCTCACCTCCGAGGAGCGCCTGCTCCGCGCCATCTTCGGCGCCAAGGCCCACGACGTCCGCGACACCTCCCTCAAGATGCCCCACGGCGCCTATGGCCGCGTCGTCGACGTGGTCCGCTTCAGCCGCGAGGCCGGCGACGACCTGCCGCCCGGCGTCAACGAGCTCGTCCGCGTCTTCGTGGCCCAGCGCCGCAAGATCCAGCAGGGCGACAAGATCGCCGGCCGCCACGGCAACAAGGGCGTCGTCTGCAACGTCCTGCCCGTGGAGGACATGCCCTACATGGCCGACGGCACCCCCGTCGACGTCGTGCTCGACCCGCTGGGCGTCCCGTCCCGTATGAACGTCGGCCAGCTGCTCGAGTGCCACCTCGGCTGGGCCGCCGCCCACGGCTGGGACGACGAGTCCACCGAGTCCACGCGCTACGTCGAGGGCCCGATCAAGGTCGCCACGCCGGTTCTCGACGGCGCGACCGACGTGGAGGTCGCCGAGGTCATCCGCCGCTCCAACATCAACCTGGTCAACAAGGCTCTGCAGGACTACGGCGAGCACATGCGCCTCGACTTCGTCCCGCAGCTCAACGAGCGCGGCAAGACCACGCTCTACGACGGCCGCACCGGCGAGCCCTTCAAGAGCCAGATCACCGTGGGCGTGTCCTACATCCTGAAGCTCGGCCACATGGTCGACGACAAGATCCACGCCCGCTCGACCGGCCCTTACTCCCTCGTCACCCAGCAGCCGCTCGGCGGCAAGGCCCAGTTCGGCGGCCAGCGCTTCGGTGAGATGGAAGTGTGGGCGCTGTATGCCTACGGCGCCTCCAACGTCCTGCAGGAGATCCTCACCGTCAAGTCCGACGACACCAACGGCCGCGTCAAGACCTACGAGTCCATCGTCAAGGGCGAGAACGTCCCCGAGGCCGGCATCCCCGAGTCCTTCAAGGTTCTCGTCAAGGAGATTCGATCGCTCGCTCTCGACATCGAGCCCATCTCCTACAAGAAGCGTGCCGAGAAGGCCGCAGACGAGACCGAGGCCGAGGCCTCGAACCCCGTCGACGTCTTTGCCGGCGCCGACTCCGCCGAGGACCTGATCGGCGCTCCCGCCGAGACCGACCAGGCTGCCGAGCTCGAGCTCGTCGGCGAGACCACGAACGATAAGGAGTAGCGAACCGTGGCAGATTTCGATACCACCGACTTCGACGCTATCAAGATCTCTCTCGCCTCCGCTGATGACATCCGCAGCTGGTCGCACGGCGAGGTCAAGAAGCCCGAGACCATCAACTACCGCACCCTCAAGCCCGAGAAGGACGGTCTTTTCTGCGAGAAGATCTTTGGCCCGGTCAAGGACTGGGAGTGCGGCTGCGGCAAGTACAAGGGCATCCGCTTCAAGGGCATCGTCTGCGAGCGCTGCGGCGTTGAGGTCACGAGCGCCAAGGTGCGCCGCGAGCGCATGGGCCACATCGAGCTCGCCGCTCCCGTGAGCCACATCTGGTACTTCAAGAGCCCCAACTGCTTCCCGCTCTCCCGCCTGCTCGACATGAAGTCCAAGGACCTCGAGAAGGTCCTGTACTTCGCGAGCTACGTCATTACGAGCGTCGACACCGAGGCCCGCGAGGCCGACGCCGCCGACCTCAAGGAGGAGCTGGCCGCCGACCTCGAGCAGCTCGACGCCGAGCGCGACGAGCAGATCGAGCGCATGCGCGCCGACCAGGCCGAGGGCGTCGTCGACGAGTTCGACGGCACCGAGGTCCTCTCCGACGAGGAGCTGGCCGCCGCCATCGCCGACGTCCGCGAGGAGTACGAGGAGGAGAAGCAGCTCCGTACCGAGGCCTACGAGAAGTTCATGCAGCTCGAGGCCCGCGAGCTCATCTCCGACGAGAGCCTCTTCCGCGAGATGAAGACCTACTACTCCATCTACTTCACGGGCGGCATGGGCGCCGAGGCCGTTCGCGACCTGCTCAGCGCCGTTGACCTCGAGAAGACTGCGGTGGAGCTGCGCGCCATCATCGCCGACGACAAGGGCCAGAAGCAGAAGCGCGAGAAGGCCGTCAAGCGCCTTGAGGTCGTCGACGCCTTCCTCGAGGGCCACAACTCTCCGGCCAACATGATCCTCGACGTCATCCCGGTCATCCCGCCCGACCTGCGCCCGATGGTGCAGCTCGACGGCGGCCGCTTTGCCGCCTCCGACCTCAACGACCTCTATCGTCGCGTGGTCAACCGCAACAACCGACTCAAGCGCCTGCTCGACCTCGACGCCCCGTCGATCATCGTCAACAACGAGAAGCGCATGCTTCAGGAGTCCGTTGACGCCCTGTTCGACAACGGCCGTCGCGGCCGTCCGGTCACCGGCCGTGGTGGCCGTCCGCTCAAGTCGCTCGCCGAGGCCCTCAAGGGCAAGCAGGGCCGCTTCCGCCAGAACCTGCTCGGTAAGCGCGTGGACTACTCCGGCCGTTCGGTCATCGTCACCGATCCGCACCTCAAGCTCCACCAGTGCGGCCTGCCCAAGACCATGGCCCTCGAGCTGTTCAAGCCCTTCGTGATGCGTCGCCTCGTCGAGCTCGGCAAGGTCGAGAACATCAAGGGCGCCAAGCGTGCCATCGATCGCAGCCTGCCCGCCGTCTGGGACGTGCTCGAGGAGGTCATCGACGGTCGTCTGGTGCTGCTCAACCGCGCACCTACGCTGCACCGTCTGTCCATCCAGGCCT
>CAVJWS010000124.1:0-3910 GCA_963653485.1 Prevotella sp. CAG:279 | reverse complement strand
CGAGATGTCGTGGCGGGGGCGCGCGGCCGGCACAAGGGAGGGGCGGCCCCGCCGGCGTGCGCCCCGCGTTCGGGGACGGGGCGGCGGGCGCATATGGAGGTGAGCCCGACGGCCGTCGCGGCCGCTTCCGCGCATATGGTCACACATAGGATTGCGCCTGGCGCGACGGGCACAAGAGAGGCGGGCTCATGTCAGCGTATATATATGGGAAGGGGCCCGCTGACTTAGCGGGTCCCCTCCCATTGAAGTTGTGAGCGTTTGAACGTGCTTAAGCCGTTAGTTTCCGCGCCGTACGATGATGCCTAACGCGGCCCATTGGCCTGAAGACGATAGAAATAGGCCTTGGCTGTATCGCCTAGGAGGGGGCGCTCGAAGGATGGAGTGCTCTTGACGTAGGTAAAGCCACGCTTTTCCATGCAGAGCTTTGAGCGCTCGTTGCCCTCAAAGAAGCCGCACCAGAGAACGGGGCATCCCAAATCGTTGAACGCGCGGGAGACCATGGCGTCGAGGGCTTCCGACGCATAGCCGTGATTCCAATAGCGGCTGCCTAGCCAATAGCCAACCTCAAGCTCGCCCTCTGCCGCTATGTCAAAGTTCTCAGACGCGGATTTAAGGCTGATGCTGCCGATTATCTCCTCCGTTGTCTTGAGATGGATGGCGTAGCTTTCGGGATTGTTGAGAGGCCCGTCCATTATCAGGCCGCGGCTTTCCTCAGCGCCGCGATGTGGCGCCCAGCCGCAAGCGGGCCCCACCAACGGATCGGACGCAAGTTGATAGAGCCTTTCCGCATCGCTCTCTTGCCAGTTTCCCAATAGCAGCCGTTCGGTCTCTATCACGGTAAGGCCTCCCCAATAAGTATGCCGTTGAGATAGCAGTCTCTCACCCAACGCCATTGTTGTGGATGCTTTTTTACGACACCACTTCGTAAGGCGCTTGTCGAGTCCGAGCCAATGAGGCGGAAATATCCCAACCGCATACAAAGAAGGACCCGCCGGGAATCCGACGGGCCCTTTGCAGGCATATATATGCTCGAAGCTTAGCGCTTGGAGAACTGCGGGCGCTTGCGGGCCTTCTTCAGGCCGCACTTCTTGCGCTCGACGGCGCGGGCGTCGCGGGTGAGGAAGCCGGCCTTCTTGAGCTCGGCGCGGTAGTCGCCGGCCTCGAGGAGGGCGCGGGCGATGCCGAGACGAAGGGCGCCGGACTGGCCGGTGATGCCGCCGCCATCGCAAAGGGCGATGACGTCAAAGTGCTCGACGGTGTCCGTGACCTTGAAGGGAGCGGTGGCGTCGTCGATGAGCTGCTGACGGCCAAAGTAGTTCAGGGCGTCGCGGCCGTTGACGGTAACCTTGCCGGTGCCGGGGACGAGGCGGACGCGGGCGACAGCCTCCTTGCGGCGGCCGGTGCCATAGTAGACAGCGGTGTTGTCAGCCATTGGTTAGGCCCTCCAATCGATCTGGACGGGGTTCTGGGCGGCGTGCGGGTGCTCGGAGCCAGCGTAGACCTTAAGCTTGGTGAACTGCTGACGGCCGAGGGTGGTCTTGGGGAGCATGCCCTTGACCGCGTGCTCAACGACGCGCTCGGGGTGCTTCTCCATGGCCTCCTTGAAGCTCTCGAACTTCATGCCGCCCAGCCAACCGCTGTAGCGCCAGTAGCGCTTGCTGTCGGCCTTGACACCGGTAAGCTGGACCTTATCGGCGTTGATGATGACGACGAAGTCACCCGTGTCGGTGTGGGGGGTGTACTGCGGCTTGTTCTTGCCGCGAAGGATCATGGCTGCCTTCGTGGCGAGACGGCCGAGCGTGGCGCCCTCAGCATCGATGAGGACCCAATTGCGGGTGACCTCTCCGGGCTTGGCGTACTGAGTCGACTTCATTTGACTCCTCCGTGTGGATACGTGTTGCTTTGTTCTTATGCGAGGTTACGGGGCTGCGCAAAAGAAGCTTTGAAATTGTAGCGCATGGTTCGCAAAGTTCAAGCTATCCGCACAAGTTTTTATTGGGAGCCGATTCCCAAGGTCATCCGAACGCGCCCCGGACTCACCCGAACGCCTGCGGCGGCATTTGAGAAGGCCGTTCCGCCCCGATACATATATGCATGGCTACGCCAGTCGGGCCACATAATCCGACCGGCATTCTCCCCTGAGAAACAGTTGAATCACTCGCCCTCTCAGTCAAGCGGGCCAAGCCTAGGCCTTGTTAGAGATAGGAATGCAGGCAGCCACGCATTCAGCTGCTCCATCCATATGGGTAAATGCGCCTAAGCGCCGAAGGAGCGGATGGCGTCGAGGGACTCGGCGGCCTGGGTGCGGCCCTGGAGGTAGAGCTTGAGGAGGTTCTCGCCGGTAAAGCCCGAGGTGCTGCCAAAGGGTACGGGCTCGGGCGGGGCGATGACCACGGCCTTGCCCTGGCGCTCCAGCTCCCAGATGTGCTCGCGTTGCTCGTTGTAGCGCTCGGCGCGGCTACGCAGGGCCTCGCAATAGTAGGGGAACTCCGAATAGCGGGCGTCGGCCAGGGCCTGGAGCTCGTAGCCGCCCTTCTTCTGGTACTCGCGATGCTGGGTGAGCACCACGACGAGGTTCTCGGCGCCCTCCTCGAGCGCGCGCTCCACGGGCACGGAGTCTGCGGTGCCACCATCGAGGTAACGGCCGCCGTCAATCTCCACGATGTGGGTGATGACGGGCAGGGAGGCTGAGGCGCGGACCTTGTCCACGTCCTCGGGAAGACTCTTTACCTCAAGGTATGCCGGGGTGCCAAAGACGACGTTGGTGGCCACCACCATGTAGCGGCTACGGCGCTGGGCAAAGGTCTCGTAGTCGAAGGGGTCCAGCTCGTCTTGGATGGTGTGGTAGAGGAAGTCTCCGCCCGTGAGGTCACCGGTCTTGGCGAAGGACTTGAAGCTCATGAAGCGGTCATCGTCGCGGAAGGCCAGCACCTCTCGCATGTAGCGGCCCTGCTGGTGGGAGAGGAAGCTCGCCGCGTTGACGGCACCGGCCGAGACGCCCCAGACCGTGTCGAAGCCGTAGATGCCATGCTCCATGAGGACGTCGAGCACGCCGGCGGTGAAGATGCCGCGCATGCCGCCGCCCTCGAGCACGAGGTCAACGCCCGTGGCGGGCGCGCCCATCGCGTTTGTCTTCTGCTCGGCCTTGCCCTTGCCAAAGATGCCCAGTGCCATGTCTCCCCCTCGCGCATGTGCGCCATCGAGTCCAATGGGTTGCTTATACCCCTCGGCGAGCCGGGCGGCCATCCCAAACCCGCGAGCGGCGGACGACCGAAATGGAGGACGCAATCGCGCGCGGTGAATTGGGGCAATAGCGGCTATGAGCGCACGAGCCGGCGAAACCGGGCGGGGGGGGTCGCTTGAGATGGCCGCCCCGGTTGGGACATCGTCCGGCAGCAGGCGCCGAGCGGAGAACGCTGGACGGAGCAGCCGCACCGGCTGCAGCAGCGACCAACGGCGGGTGTTCAAAGCTACAGGGTGGAGGCCAAGCCCCTGACCACGCATACGAGAGGCTTCACTAGCAGGTATCCTGTGGTGCGTCAGCTACAGCGAGTTGCCGCGCGCATGCCAAGCGGGCGGCCCGCGAGAAGGAGGCCCCCATGAAGGCATTTCTCAAGGAGTTCCGCGAGTTCATCGACCGTGGCAGCGTGATGGACATGGCCGTCGGCGTCATCATCGGCGGCGCATTCACCTCCATCGTCACCGCCCTCACCGACAGCGTCATCACGCCGCTCATCAAGTTCGTCACCGGTGGCAGCACCGAGACCGTCTCGAGCCTGGTGATTCCCGGCACCGAGATTGACTTCGGCAAGTTCTTTGGCGCCGTCATCAACTTCCTCATCGTGGCCTTCATCGTCTTTTTGCTCATCAGGTTCGTGAACAATGCCAAGAAGCTGGGCGAGAAGCTCGT
>CAVJWS010000123.1:0-3928 GCA_963653485.1 Prevotella sp. CAG:279 | reverse complement strand
CCCATGCTTCGAGAGAACCAGATGATTTGGCGTTGCGGCAAGCACGAGCTGTCGCTTGCGAGGCCGCGCATCATGGGCGTGCTCAACGTCACGCCGGACTCCTTCTCCGACGGGGGCGAGCACAGCACGGCCGAGGCGGCCATTGCCTGGGGCATGAAGCTGCTGGACGACGGCGCCGACATCATCGACGTGGGCGGCGAGTCCACGCGCCCCGGCTTCAAGGCCGTCTCACCCGACGAGGAGGCCAAGCGCGTCATCCCCGTCATTCGTGCGCTGGTAGACGCGGGCGCCATCGTCTCCATCGACACGCGCCACCCCGAGGTGGCCCGCATCGCCGTGAAGCTCGGCGCCTCCATCATCAACGACGTCACCGGCTTCACCAACCCCGACATGGTCAAGGTTGCCTGCGAGAGCGACTGCGGCTGCATCATCATGCACGCCGGCGAGGTCTCTGCCCGCGCGCCGCGCCAGACCGTGACGCTCGACACCTCGGCTGCCGCTCGCGCGGCAGCGGCCATGGGCGGGGCGGGGACCGCGACGACGGCCGTGGCGGCTGTGCCCGCGGCGGGATCTGCCGCTTTGACGGCTGCGAGTTCCGTGGGCTCGGCTGCCGCCGCTTCAGCCGCGTCCGGCATGACTGGAACGGCAGGCGGAACCGTTGGACTGCCTGGCGCCACTGTTGCTGACAAGGGCAATAAAGCCGAGGTGGAGCAGGGCGAGAAAGACGATGGGGCCACGGAGGCTCCCGAGACCACGCCCGAGGAGCGCGCCGACGCCGCGGCCGCCGAGCGTCTGGACGAGGTCATGCGTCGCAGCGCCCGCGGCATCTCCAGCGTGAGCGCCTCCATGGGCAGCGGCAGCCGCCGCTTCACCCTGCCCGAGGAAGCGCCCATTATGCGTCGGATCATGGGCTTTCTTGGCGACCAGGCGCGCGAGCTCATGCGCGCCGGCGTTGCCCGCGAGTGCATCTGCGTTGATCCGGGCCCCGGCTTTGGCAAGCTCGCAGACGAGGACGTGGTCATCCAGCGCGCCACGGCCAAGATGGTCTCCATGGGCTATCCCGTGCTGTGCGCCGTGAGCCGCAAGCGCTTCGTGGGCGCGGTCTCCGGCGTTGCCGAGGCGGCCGAGCGCGACGCCGCAACCGCCGGCGTCTGCATCGCCGCGGTGGCCCAAGGTGCCCGCATCCTGCGCGTCCACAACGTGGCGGCCGTTTCCCAGACGCTCGATTCCTACTGGTCTGTGGCCCATCCCGACCCGCGCCGCGCCTACGTGGCGCTCGGCTCCAACGTGGGCGACCGTGTGGAGTACCTGGCCCGCGCCGCCGCCCTCATCAACGCCATCCCGCTCACCTGCGTCACCGGCGTGAGCCACGCCTACGAGTCCGACCCTGCCTATGGCATTGCCACGCCGGTCGCCAACGCCGTGGCCGAGATTCGCACCGAGCTTTCGCCGCTCGTGCTGCTCGATGCCCTGATGGACGTTGAGAAGCAGCTTGGTCGCAAACGACCTGCAGGTCAGGATGGCCATGGCCCGCGCACCATCGACTGCGACCTCGTGTGGATGGAGGGCGAGCGCCATGCCGGCGGCAAGCTCGCCTTGCCGCATCCCGGCCTGGGCGAACGCGACTTTGTGCTGCTGCCGATGGAAGACCTCATGCATGACCCGGCCCGCTTCCTCGGCCATTCTGGCGTGGTCGTGAAGCCGCGCGAGGAGCGCGTGGGCCTCGTCCGTGCCGACCTCGGCGAAATTGCCTGGGAGTAGAAAGGCTTCTTGTGACTGAAACTGTTCTGCCTGAGCTGCAGGTTGTTGCTAGCACCGGCTCCACCAACGACGACGTGATGGCCATCGGCCGCGAGGGGGCGCCGCATGGCTCCTGCGTCGTCGCGCATGAACAAACCGCTGGCCGCGGACGCCGTGGCCATGGCTGGGGCTCGCCTTCGAGCGGTCTGTACCTTTCCGTGCTGCTGCGCCCTGACGTGCCCATGGGTATGTACATGGGCATCTCGGCCGTCTGCGGCCTTGCCGTGCGAGACGCCCTGCACGAGCTGGGTGCCGCCAAGGCCGCGCTCAAGTGGCCTAACGACGTCGTGGTACCTGGCGAGGATGGCGAGCCGGACCGCAAGCTCTGCGGCATGCTCGTCGAGGCGGGCACGGGCCAGGCCGGCATGTTCGCCGTCTGCGGTATTGGCGTGAACCTCGAGCTGCCTCAGCTCGAGGGCGATATGGGCAGCGTAAACCCCCTGCACCCGGCCGCGCTTGCCGACGCGATGGGCGGGCCTGTGGGATGCGCGGCGCCTGACGCGGTGAATCTGCCTGGGGCAGTTGATGGCGAGCCGGCTGGCGGCGAGCAAAGCTGCCGGGCGGAGGGCGAGAAGCCTCCCGTTCCCACCTTTGACGAGCTTGCCGCGGCAATCCGCAACCACGTGGTTGCTCGCGTGGACGCCTGGGCTGCCGACGTCTGCGCGGGCCGTGCCGTGGCAGGCCCCCTTGCGCCGATTCTCTCCGAGTACTTTGACGCCCTGCCGCTTATGGGGCGCGAGGTGAACGTGGTCTACCCCAACGGCAACGTCGCCGCCACGGGCACCTTCTGCGCCGTAGACGTCTGGGGTCGCGCCACCGTCCGCACTGCAGACGACAAGGAGCTTGTGATTTCTAGCGAGCAGGCTAGCATTCGGGCGATTTAGCCCGGCTTTATCGCTGCCTCTTGGTACGAGCTATCCACAGCCAGCACGGCTGCGCGCCATCAAACATTAAATCAAGAGCGCGCTGGTCCGAGCTGGAATGCCAAGCTCGGACCAGCGCGTCTTGTTAGTAATCCTCTGGCACGGGCGGTTCGTTTCTCGCACTAGGAGAACGCTACACCAGGCGGCTCGCACCCTGGCGGCCAGCCCAAGTGGCTTGTCTTCTGCGTGGGGGGGCGCTGCTACACCAAGCGGTCCGCGCCCTGGTGGCTGGCCCAGATGCGCCAGATGCCTCGCAGGGTCAGGTCCATGTCCACCGCGTCAAAGACGTCGGTGGCGCGCTCGATGACCCGGGAGAGGCCGCCGGTGGCGATGACGGGGCAGTCCAGCGCCTCCTTGCGCGCCACGCTCACGGCGTAGTCGCGCTGGGCCCCGCTCGTGGCGGCATCGGCCATGGCGAGGCGCTCGCCCTCATCTGCGAGCTGCTTCTTTATGCGCGAGACGAGCCCCTCGGCCTGTGCGGCCACGCCCAGCACGAGGCCGGACTGCAGCGCGTGCTCGGTGGTGTCGCCAATGGCCGCGGGCGGAACCTCCACGGGGACGTTGGCCAGCTTGGCCGCGCGCTCAAACAGCGCGGAGGCCGAAAGCATGAGGCCCGGCGCGATGCAGCCGCCGCGGTAGCGCCCCCTCGCGTCAACGACGTCGATGTTGGTGGCCGTGCCAAAGTCCACGACGATGGCGGGCGAGCCATAGGTGCTGCGCGCCTCCACCGCGTTGGCGATGCGGTCGGCGCCCACCTGCGTGGGGTAGGGCATCGCAATCTCAATCACGCAGTCGGCGCTGCCGGCCACGATGTAGGGCTTCTTGTCCAAGGCCTCTTCGAGCGCCATGCCCCACATCTTGGTGAGGGAGGGCACCACGCTGGCCACGGCGGCGGCGTCGACGCAGACGGTCTCGAGCCCGCGCATGCCGAGGAAGCTATGGAGCTTTGCCTGCAGCTCGTCGGCCGTGTCGGCGCGGTCGGTCTTGAGGCGCCAGCGTTCGCAGACGCGCCCCATCTCGAGCAGGCCAATGCTTGTCTGTGAGTTCCCGACGTCGATTGCAAGGAACATGGCGGCTCCCTCTGTGGAGACTTGCAGGTGAGAGCGGTTGGTCATAAAAGTTTCCCGTGACACCGCACATCGCCCATGCTACCATTCAAAAGCTTGTCTGCCCTGGTCGGAAACCAGGGCATCCCCGTTCCATCG
>CAVJWS010000122.1:0-3969 GCA_963653485.1 Prevotella sp. CAG:279 | reverse complement strand
GCCCGCGGCAAGTTCCGTTTTCGGTCCTGGACGGTGGCGCTTTGTGCAGCGACTGTTCTGCTAGGTTCGACACCATGTTCTACGACCGGGATCTTCTTGCTTGGGTTCATTCGCTGCTGTTCAGCACGTTCGACCAGATCGTGCGGTTCAGGCCCGATGCCCGTACCTGCCTTGAGCTGATGCGCTTTCTGCAAGTGTGGATCCGCCAGCATCTGGGCCTGCGATTGAAGTCTCTCGATTTCCTGATCTCGAACCCGTTGTAGCGCTGTTCTGCGGGCTTTGGGGGACTACGCTAGTACCAGATGTGCGCTACGGCTTGCACACGCTCTACTCGTCCTCGAAGAAGTCGGTGTCAAGGGCTTTGACCTCGTAGACGGTGCGGGTGCTGACACCTACGTTGTAGTCGATCATGAGGTTGGCGAGGGTGGCTCCGTCGATGAGGACGACTGTCTGGGCATGAAGCGACTCTGCGTAGTTTCTTGCCTCTTGCGAGAAGCTGGCCGTGGTGATGAAGAGCCCCTTCGTGGCTCCCTTGCCGGAGATCGCTCCGACGAACGCCTGGACGTCCGGCCTGCCTACGGTGCTCTTCGGATCCCAGCGTTTTGCCTGGTAGTAGATGGCGCCGAAACCTAGGCGATCCTCCTTGACGATGCCGTCGATGCCCTCGTCGCCGCTCTTCTTCGTGACGGTCGCCATCGCCTCGGGCGACTCGCCGTAGCCCATCGCCACAAGCACGCGGCCCACCAAGTGCTCGAAGAAGAACGGGTCCTTGCCCATGATGGCCGAGATGAGATCGCCGGCCAGGGCGTCGCGCAGCTGCTTGTTGGCCGCTTCCATCGACTCCTGCGGCGATGCCTGGGACTCATCGTCGGGGTCTACGGCAGCGCCGCTCTTGCCCCCGTGCTTCCTGGCCGCCAAGTAGGCGTCCTTCCACTCTTTGAAGGACGGGCAGTTCTCGTAGAGCGTTCGGGCGGTTATCGGGCCTTCATGCTGCGCGAGGAAGGCGCGGCCGGCATCGGTTATGCGGTAGGTCCCGCTCTTCTCGCCGTGCTCGACGAGCCCCGCCTTGGCCAAGTCGGTGATGCCCCAGCCGAACCTGTTGCTTAGCCTGAGCTGGCCGCTGGACAGGCGCTCTGCGGCCTCTTCGTCGGTCATGGAGAACGCCTTTATCTGAACGGCGCGCACGTCGGAGGTGGTGAGGATGCCGGGTGCCGCCGCCAGCGCCTCGAGCGTCGGGCGCATCGTCTGGTGCCACTTGGGCATGGTCATGGCTACTCGCCTGCTTTCTTTTCGTCTGAGCCGTTTGCGCGCAGGCCGTTGTAGAGGTCGTCCACGAGCAGGTGGACGAGGTCCTTGCGCACGTCGGCGTGGCCTAGGAGGAAGCTGTAGAACTCCTGGTGCTTGTCGTAGTCCTCCACCAAGGCCGCCTCGGTCTGGTCGTCCACCGTGCTCGCGAAATCGCGCTTGCTGTTGGCCTTGGCGCTCTGCCTGATGCTCTCGTTGTTCTCGAGCGTGCCGCGCATCGTCATGAGGGAGCTTGCGGCCACATCGGTATCGAAGCTGGTGCCGAAGCGCGCGTTCCACTCCGCGATGATGGCGGAGAGCCTTTCGAGCGTGTCCTTTGCGAGGCCCATGCCGACGCCGCGGGCGATCGAGACGACGGGGGCGGCCACGAGCGCCTCGCCCTTGTGCTCGCCCGACTTGGACACGGCGAAGTCGGTGAGCTCCACCTTGTCCGATATGTCTATGCCCGGCTCGTGGCTGCCGGGCTTGGCTATCTCGCGGATGAGGCACTGGCAGAAGCGGTATTCCATGTGCATGTACTCGTCGGTGAAGGGCGAGCTCATGATGAGGAAGGCGTACTGCTTTATGAAGTGGCGGATCACGCGCCGTGCGAGGTCGGCCTCGTCTTCCTCCATCGACTTTACGATGCGCGCCGCGCCTTCCAGGAGGCCCCACATGCGCGCCTTGTCGGCGCTTGACTGCTTCTGCTTGGCGAGCAGGCCGTAGAACTCGCGCACGTCGTCGGCGTCGAGCACGTCGAGCTCGACGAGGCGGCGCTCGGTCTCCTTTAGGTCAGAGAACGTGAGCGGGTTCTCAAGCACGGTGTTCTCGTAGTAGGGCGCGAAGGCCGTGGCGATGTCCTCGTAGGAGTTGACGAAGTCGAGGACGAACGGGCGCTTTTCGTAGGGCGGGCAGATGCGGTTGAGGCGGCTCAAGGTCTGCACCGCCGAGAGGCCGTGGAGCTTCTTGGCGACGTACATGGCCGAGAGCAGTGGCTCGTCGAAGCCGGTTTGGTACTTGTCGGCCACGATGAGGATGCGGTAGCCGTCGGCGCGGAAGAGCTCGGGCAGCTTGTCCTCGGAAAGGCCGCCGTTCATCCCGACCTCGGTGTACTTCTCGCCATCGACCACGATCTCGCCGGAGAAGGCGACGAGCGCCTGGATGTTGCCGAGCTTGCCCATGTTCCGGTTGCGCATCTTGTCGAAGGCCAGGCGGTAGCGCACGGCCGCCTCGCGGCTTGAGGTGACGATCATGGCCTTGGCCTTGCCGCCGAGGTCGCCTGCCACCTTGGAGAGGAAATGGTCGACCATGACGCCGAGGTTGCCCTCGACCGTGCCGTTGTTGCAGGCGATGAGATGGGCGAGCTGGCGCTTGGCGGACGCCGTCTCGAGCTTAGGGTCGTCGGGGACGGACTTGACCACACGGCAGAAGGAGTCGTACGTGGTGTAGTTGGAGGTAACGTCGAGGATGAAGCCCTCCTCGATGGCCTGGCGCATGGAGTAGAGGTCGAAGGCCTCCTTCTGCCCTTTCGCGTTGAGGGTGCCGAACATGTCGAGCGTGCGGCCGGTGGGTGTGGCCGTGAAGCCGACGACGGTGACGTTGCGCTGGCGGCCGGAACGTGCGATGTCCTCGTTTATGATGTCGGAGACCTGGTCGATGGCCGACGGCTCCTGGACGTCGATGTCGGAGAGCGCCCCGTTGACAGCGGCCATGGTCTCGCCCGAGGTTGAGCCGTGCGCCTCGTCGATGAGGACGGCGAAGCGCGATCCCGTGCCGTCGAAGGCGCCGCGGTCGAGCTTGAGGAACGTAGCCATGGTGCACACCACGATGCGGTAGCCGCCCCTGAGGGCACGGGAGAGCTTGCCGGACTTGCTGGTCTCGCCGTGGGAGTCAGCGCGGCCCTCGGAGTCTATGACCTTGATGGTTCCGGAGGCCTTCGCCATGTCGAGCACGGCGGCCTGGAGCTGCCGGTCCACCACGATGCGGTCGGTGACGATGAGCACCTTGCTGAACAGCGGCGCGTCGTCGCCGTCGGCGTAGAGCCCGGCGAAATTGTGGGCGAGCCAGCAGATGGTGTTCGTCTTGCCGGAGCCGGCGCTGTGCTCCACGAGGTAGTCGCGCATGGTCTTGTTGCGGCGCACGTCCTCGCAGATGCGGGTAACGGCGCGCAGCTGCTGGTAGCGCGGGAAGATGGGGCACTCGTCCTTCTTCTTGTTGGTCTTGCGGTTGCGGGCGTAGTAGACGAAGTCGTAGATGAGCGAGAAGACCGTGCTTTTGGCGAGCACTTCTTCCCATAGGTAGGCCGAGGCAGTGCCGTGCGGGCGGGCGGGGTTGCCGGCAGACGTCTCGTGCGTGGAGCCCTCTGCCCGCACGCCCTGGTTGAACGGCAGAAACTTGGACGCCGGCCCCTTAAGCTCGGCGCAGGCGTAGACGTTGTTGAGGTCGACGGCGAAGTGCGCGAGCGCGCCGACCTTGGGCATGAGCAAGCGCGTCTTGCAGTCGCGCTCGAACTTGTACTGTTTGATGGCGTCGCGGTAGTCCCAGCCGGTGCCGGACGTCTCGCACTTGAGCTCGAAGGTGAAGATGGCCAGGCCGTTCAGGAAGACGACGAGGTCGATGCGCTCGCCCTCCTTGTGGTAGACCTCGTCCATGACCGAGAGGATGTTGGCGTCGTAGCGGCCGCGC
>CAVJWS010000121.1:0-4081 GCA_963653485.1 Prevotella sp. CAG:279 | reverse complement strand
TCGTGAAGGCTGCCGGTTATGAGGACGAAGATATTCTCTGGGAACCCGGCTGCACGTACAGTCTGCCTTCTATCTACGTGAAGAACATCGGTAATCTCGCTCTTAAGTACAAGATTCAGATTACTGGCATCAATGGCGACGCGAAGCTCAACAGTGCTATCGCTTGGACCATCAGTGATGGCGCTGAGACCGCCTCTCTCAACGAGTATCACACCCTTGCCCCAGGGGCTAAGGAGCCTTTGACCATCTCGGGTCATATGCTGGAAACGGCTAGCAATGAGTATCAGGGTCTCTCCATTGATGGCATTACGATTACCGTAGTTGCTACGCAGGATACCGTTGAGCACGACAGCTACGACAATACGTACGACCAGAAGGCGGAGTTTCCCACTCTAGGCTGAGAAGTTTTTATCGGTAAATGCCTTGGTAGGCGGGCTGAAATAACTGGTAATAAAGTTTGTTAATAAGAAAGGGGGCGTGCGTTCATGCGGTTTGCCCAAAGGCTCTCCGGTCGGCCAAAGCACTTGAAGAACAAAAGTAGCGATTCTGACATCTACCGCTCCCTCGTCCCATCTGTTGTGGGAATGGTTCTCTGTGTTGCATGTTTGTGCAGCACTAGCTGGGCGTGGTTTACCTCAACTGCTTCCCTGAATATGGGGGAAATCGAGGCGGCAACGTATGGTGCAGATGTAAGCGTGTCTCAGATGGGCGCAAGGGCTGTTTTTGCGTGCGAAAAGAACGCGTGTGAAAAGAACGCTGACGGCACGACAACATACACGTTCTCTGATGCGGGAGTTTATACGGTGAGGCTTGGCTACACCGGAACTTCCAAGGCCGGTTATTGCATGCTTGAGTTTAATGGCGTGACGTATTACACGCCGCAATTAACCTCGGGTTCAATAACTATTTCGGTTTATTCCACGGGCGACCAGGTATTGGTGGTCACTCCTCAGTGGGGCACCTATTCTGGCGATGCAACCATTGAAGATGGCGGCACAATTGGTGACGCTACGGTAGCCTCATATCAACAATAAGAAGGCCTCGGATTATTCGCCTGAAGTTGAGACGCTACTACTTATTTTTGAGGCTTATAGGACAAAAAGTGTGTCCGATTTTGAGGCGCTGGCGCAGGTCAGCGCCTCTTTTTTCGGACTTTAAGTCAAGCGGGTGATTTGCGTCAATATGGCCCTGAGACGTGCCGTTTGTTGATGCAATTGGCTAAGCCGTGATGGGGACGTAGCGGATTGAGCGGCCTTGTTTGCCGGCGGGCTTGAGGAGACCGTCTTCGATGAGGTCCCTGATTCTGCGGTAGGCGGTTGCGGAGGAAACTCCGAGCAAGGCCGAGGCTTCCGCTGTGGAAATGGAGCCACGGGACTTAGCCGCATCCATGACGATGCCCAACTCCTGCTCTGGCGCATTGCTCGAAACGGTGTTTTCGGGTGCCTCATCAGCTTGGCTCCCTGTCTGCGCCTTGCGAATGGTGATGGCAAAGAGCGAAAGGCCGTCCTCCGGCTCTGCGGGCGGCATCCCGTTGCTCTTGAGCGAGGCCTGAATCTGGGCAAAGCCCGTTCCCTTGTTCTCGACCACGTAGCCCTGCTCTGGATATCCCTGGGGGTAGGGCGCGCTTTCGAGGATGCGTGAGAGGTGCTGGTTTCTGCTGGCGGACGCGCCGTATTTTCCGATGTTGTCCACCGTAACCATGCCGTAGAGGCCGCCTGGGTTGATGACCTCGATGCGGTCGGCGTAGACGTTCACCTGCACCTGGGAGGCAAGGCCCTCGGGAGAATAGTCACGGTGCATGAGCGCGTTTGCCACGGCCTCGCGGATTGCCACCTCGGGGTACTCCGGAACGTCATGGCGGGCTCCGCCTGTGACGTACGAGGCTGTTTTCATGTTGCGCCGCACCACAGCGAGGGTCTCCGAGACCATTACGGGAATGGAGCCGATGACGGTCTTTGAGTCGAGGAACCTCGCGCCATCCTCGGCGAGGCTCTCCTTTGAGGAACCAGGGAAGACGGCGAGGGTCACGTTGGTGCGGGGGAAGTACTTCTGCGGGTGACGGCCAAGCGCCATGAGGCCGGCGAGGGTCGGGCGCAAAACGCCGCCGTCATCCTTGATAACGCCCATGGTGAGAAGCGCATCCTCGTCCGAGAGGCCGGCAAAGACGCGAGGGGATGCAGCCCTTTCGCGCCTCAAGAAGCCGTCGACCAACTCCTGGTCGAGGTCAGCCAAGCTTGAGCCGGAAACAACTTGCGCATCATAGCTCGGCTGTTGGCGCTCCTCGATAAGGCGGTCTACCTCGTAGCGGGAGAGCTTGCGGTCTCCTTCTCCGGCCCTGAAGAAAGAGCCGTCATAGGGGCCGCGGGCCTTGATGTAGCAGGGCTTTTGGTAGGGGGCGGTTTCGGGGATGGATACGACCACAACCGCCGAGTCTTCAAACCGGTCAACATGGATTTCCGCGCGGACGGGCGGCTCCATCTTGTCGGAGCACGCCTGGGAGAGCCCCTCCGAGATCTCTTTGGCGTTGAAGCCCGCAACAGGGTGGAAGCCGTCCTTTTCCGAGAGGCCACAGACTATGGTTCCGCCAGAACGGTTCGCAAATGCCGAAATGGTCTCAACGATGTCCTTTGGAAGGCCTTTTGCAGCTGTCTTTACCTCAACCTCTGCTGTGTCGCTGCCAATGAGCCTCGCGAGCTTTATGAAGGCGTTGATGTCGAAGGAAGTGGAATGCATGGCTACCGCCTTGTGACCGGAATTTGTCTATTCACATCTTAGGCTAATTTCGTCAGATTCCAATCACGAACTTTTCAGTTGCTCGTCATGAGGGGCTTATTCCATTCATATTCCAATCAGAACGGTATTTTTCTCATCAAAATGGCGTTCATTCAATTCACGAGAGGGCTTAATCTCGTCAAAAGCCATTCATGTGAATTGAATCGCGAACGGAATGGGTGCCGACGAGTTCATGAACAAGGAGGCCCCCGACCTGAGAACTTGGGGGCCACGGTTTCATCGAATTCATAAACGAAAGGGCCGCGAGACGCTGGGTGGTCTCGCGGCCCTTTGGGTTTCCCGGCGGGTGCGAAAGCTTACTGCGAAGCGAATGCCGCTAGTTGGCCATGACGCCTTCGGTCCAGGCTTCGGTGTCTTCGATGCGCAGGACGTTGGCCACCTCGGAGACGCATTCGACCTCGGCGAGCTCGGCGGCTGCGGCCTGCATGTTCTTCTCGAGCGCCTTGTGCGTGAGGAAGATGACCGAGCAGGCGTCGCTGCCCTTGCCGCCGTCCTCGAGCTGGTTGATGGTGCTGATGGAAATCTCGTGCTTGGCAAAGACGTTCACCGTCTCGGCCAGGGCGCCCACGCGGTCGGCCACCTTGAGGCGCACGTAGTACTTGGTCTCGAGCTCGTCCATGGGGCGCAGCGGCAGGGTCTGCTTGAAGGGCTCGGCCTCGGGCAGGGGCTCGGCGCCCTTGGAAATCGGGTCGGCAAGGGTGAGGATGTCGCCAACGACGGCGCTCGCGGTGGGGAAGGAGCCCGCGCCCGCGCCGTAGAACATGGTCTCGCCCACGGCGTCGCCCACCACGTACACGGCGTTCATGGCGCCGGAGACCTTGGCGAGCTGGTGGTCCAGCGGAATCATCGTGGGGTGCACGCGCACGTCCACGCCCTCGGCGGTGTTGCGGGCGATGCCCAGCAGCTTGATGGTGTAGCCCAGGTCGTGCGCCACGGCGATGTCCTCGGCGGCGATGGTGCGGATGCCCTGCTGGTAGACGTCATCGGTGGTGACGCGGGTGCCAAAGCCGATGGAGGCCAGGATCGCGGTCTTGCTCGCGGCGTCAAAGCCGTCCACGTCGGCAGACGGGTCGGCCTCGGCGTAGCCCTTGGCCTGGGCGTCTGCCAGGACATCGGCGTAGTCGGCGCCCTCGCTCTCCATGCGGGAGAGGATGTAGTTGGTGGTGCCGTTGAGGATGCCGGCGATGGTGAGGATCTTGTTGCCCACCAGGTCGTGCTCGAGCGTGCTCACGATGGGGATGCCGCCGCCGCAGCTCGCCTCGCACTTGAGCTGCACGCCGTTCTCGCG
>CAVJWS010000120.1:0-4115 GCA_963653485.1 Prevotella sp. CAG:279 | reverse complement strand
CCTCGGCCAGCTGCTTGGCCACGCGCTCGGTGTTGCCGTTGGTCCAGCTGTAGTAGGCAACCAGCATCTTCTTCGTCATGCGTTAATCCTCCAATGCGTTGTAGGTGTCGTTGTCTACTGGCTCGCACCACTCGTTGGAGAGGTCCTCGCCGGGGCAGCCGAAGGCTAGGTGGCTGAACCAGGAATCCTTGCGGGCGCCGTGCCAGTGCTTGACGTTGGCCGGGATCTCCACGATGTCGCCGGGCTTCAAGGCCTGGGCATGCTTGCCTTCCTCCTGATACCAGCCCTCGCCGTCCACGCAGATGAGCACCTGACCGCCGCCCGTGCTTGCGTGGTGGATGTGCCAGTTGTTGCGACATCTCGGCTCGAAGGTTACGTTGTGGATGGGGAGGTAGTCATCGGGGCTGGTGAGGTTGTTGAGGTAGCTTTGGCCGATGAAGTACTGCGCGTAGGCGTCGTTGGGCTCGCCGAGGCCAAAGGGGCTGCCATGGGACTCGGGCTTCTCGCTGTCGCTCGCCGCGCCGCCGCCCGTCTCGCCGTCGCACGTCTCGTCATCCCCGTAAACCTCCATGGCCAGGTTAAACGTCGCCCAAGCCTTGGGCCAGCCAGCGTAGAAGGCCGCGTGCGTGACGGCGGCCACGAGCTCCTTGCGGCTTACGCCGTGGACTTTGGCATTGGCGATGTGGTGCGCGAGCGAGCTGTCCGTGATGCCCTGCGCCATGAGGGTGGTCACGGTGATGAGACAGCGCGTCTTGAGGTCGATGTCGGGGATGTTCCAGTTCTCGCCGAACAGCACATCGTCGTTGAAGTGGGCAAAGTCGGGCGCAAAGTCACCAAGACGGTCGCGACCTGCGGTTTGTTTGATGGTCATGGGGTTTCTCCTTCTTACTAATTAGTTGGCGTTGGGGTCACTGGGGCCGCTCGCCTCAAACCTGTCTTTCTCCAGCATCCTTATCACCTTGGCCGGACTCCCGACCGCCACGCCATAGTCCGGCACATCCTTGGTAACGACGGCGGCGGCACCGATCACAGCGTGGCGCCCTATTCGAACGCCGGGCAGGACCGTTGCACCGGCGCCGATCCACGTGTGGTCGCCGATCTCGACCGGCTTGCAGGTCAGGACGTTCAGGTCGTATGGGTCGTGGTTATTGGAGATGAGCTGGACGTTCGCCGCGATGCGGGCGTGGTCGCCGACGACGATACCTCCGCGGGCCATCGCCAGAAGGTTGGAGTTAATAAAGACGTCCTTGCCGATCTTTAGCATGTCGAGCGCCGCGCCCGAAAGCGGAGGGGCGATCGTGCTTCCCTCTCCCAGGTTCTCGCCCATGAGCTCGTGAAGAAAGCTGTTGTATTCATCCGAGAAGGGGAGCGTGTGGTTGAGCTTAAAGAGAAGCTCCGCCGATCGCCGGCGTTCCTCGCCATGGTCGGCGGGAGCCTTGCTTAGGTCAACCCTGATCTCTTTGCAGTTCATGCGGTGTTTCTCCTTGGTACAGTCGCTAGAGCTTGCCGCCGTAGACGGGGAAGAGGCTCGCGTCGCCGTAGTCCACGATGCGCTCTGCGGCCTTGAGAGTCTCAAGGTCCTCAGGCGTGATGGCAAAGTCAACGTCGGCGTTGTTCGCGATGTGCGCAGGGTTCGCGGTCTTGGGGAGCGGCAGCATGCCGAGCTCCAAGCAGTAGCGCACGCAGAGTTGGGCGGGCGTGACGCCATAGCGCGCGGCGACCTCGGTTACAAGTGCGTTGTCCAGCACGGCGCCGTGGGCGATAGGAGAGTAGGCTTCAACAAGAATGCCCTGCTCGCGGCAGTAGGCGAGAAGTTCGAACGGCGTGTTGGCAATGTGGGCGAGCACCTGGTTGACCTGCGGGCGCACCGATGCGTTGTCGATGATGTTCGCGAGATCGTGCTCGTTGAAGTTGGAGACGCCGATGACGCGGACCTTGCCTGCGGCCTGGGCGTCCTCGAGCGCGCGCCAAGCTTCGAGGTTGCCCTCCTCGTAGCGGTTCTCGGACTGGTTGACTTCGACCCACGGCTGCGGGCTGTGGATGATCATCTGGTCCACGTAGTCCAGGCCCAGACGCTCGAGTGAGGCGTCGATGGAGGCCGCCGCGGACTGGTAGTCCTTGAGCTCGGCGGCTACCTTAGTGGCAATAAACAGCTGGTCGCGCGGCACGCCGCAGGCACGCACGCCTTCTCCGACGCCCGTCTCGTTGTCGTAGGCCTGGGCGGTATCGATCATGTGATAGCCCGCGGCCACCGCGGACTTAACCGCTTCGGCGGCTTGCGCGTCGTCCATGAGCCAGGTGCCCAGCCCGAGCTTGGGGATGGGTGTGCCGTCGGCCAGGGTGTACGTCTCGTTTAGAACAGTCATGGAGCTCTCCTTTGGTGATTACTTGTGGCGTCGCTTGCTTACGGCGTCACTTACTTGCAGCAGCGGTCGCCCGTCTCGCAGCGCAGCTGGTAGATGAGGTAGTCAAGGCGCTCGAGCTTCCTCTGCTCGGCGTGGATGCCGTCAAGAAGGTCTCGGCGATAGGTCTTGAGGCGGCAGAGCTTGGCGCACGCGGTTGGAAGGGCGTCGAGCTCGGCGATAAGCGCCTCGTCGCAGCCGGCGTCGCGTAGGTTCATGTGGGTTTTCTCGTCCATCGACCGGGCGCGCCTAGCGCGTGAGCTTTACCTTGGTGGTGCCGGCTAGAGGCTTGTCGCCAGGACGTGCCACCGGTCCTACGAGGTTGTGTGGCTGGTAGAGCTCCTCGAGGAAGTCGACCTCGGCCTGTGCCAGCTCGACGCCCAGCGCGGCCACCGCATCGTCCACGCGCTCGGGCTTGCTGCAGCCCACGATGGGGGCGGTCACGCCGCGTGCCCAGTGCCAGGCGAGGGCAACCTGTGCCATGGGGACACCGTGGTCGGCCGCGACCTTGGCCACGCGCTCGATTACGGGCATGTCGATGGTGCGGTCGTGGTCGTACTTGTTGATCATCGTGGTGTCGGTGGTGCCGCGCGTGCTGGAAGATTCCCAGGTCGGACGCGTAAGGTGGCCGGATGCCATAGGGCTGTACGGGGTGATCGCCATGTCGTACTGACGGCAAACGGGGATCATCTCACGCTCGTCCTCGCGGTAGAGCAGGTTGTAGTGGCACTGCATGCTGGTGAACTTGGTCCAGCCGTTCTTCTCGGCCGCGGCCTGCATGTTGTGCAGCTGGTAGGCGTACATGGCGCTGGCGCCCAGCGCGCGGACCTTGCCCGCGCGCACCAGGCGGTCGAGAGCCTCCATGGTCTGGTCGATGGGGGTGCCGTAGTCAAAGCGGTGGATGATGTAGAGGTCCAGGTAGTCGGTGCCCAGGCGTTTGAGCGTTCCTTCGATCTCGCGCTCGATGGCCGCGGGTGAGAGCTTGCCCTCGTTGAAGTAGACCTTGCTGGCAAGGACCACGTCCTCACGCGCGACGCCGAGGTTCTTGAGCGCTGAGCCGATGTACTCTTCGCTCGTGCCAAAGCTGTAACAGTTGGCCGTGTCGATGAAGTTGATGCCGAGGCCAAGCGCGCGCTCGATGACGGCGCGGGTATCGTCGGGGCCGATGGTCCACTGGTGGAAGTCGGGGCTGGCCTCGCCGAAGCTCATGCCGCCGAGGCAGAGCTTGGAGATCTTGATGCCGGAGTGGCCGAGGGCCGTGTACTGCATGTTTGCCGCCTTTCTTCGGACTTGCTTCTTGCCAACTCGAATATAGGCGGCGCTTGGCCCTATGTTAAATGCCTATGTTGACTACTTGGGTATTCGCAATACGTATGCCAAAGGCTTTAAAGGCGGTACTGTTTTCTCGCATCCTTCGATCAACTCAACGTCATTTTTGGCTCTTACCATTTAGAAGCAAAGGGCTTCGGCAGCTTGCCTTTTTGGGCTGTCGGCGCAGTTGATGAGGTGGTTTTTATGGCGAACTTTACACTGACGTGCTGCTCGACGGCCGATCGCTCCAAGGCGTTCTTTGATGCGAGGGAGATTCCTTACGCCTGCTTCCACTGGCAGGAGGGCGGCATCGACCACCTGGACGACCTTTACCAGTCCATGAGCCCCAGCGAGTTCTATGCCGCCATCAAGGCCGGTGCCACGCCCACGACCTCGCAGCCG
>CAVJWS010000119.1:0-4689 GCA_963653485.1 Prevotella sp. CAG:279 | reverse complement strand
AGTGGCCCAACTACCGCTCCCAGCGCTGGGGCTCCGAGCACGAGACCTTCGTGCGTCCCATCCGTTGGATCTGCGCCCTTCTGGGCGATGAGGTCGTGAGCGTCACCTATGCCGACGTCACGAGCTCCAACACCACCCGCGGCCACCGCGTTCTGGCCCCCGGCGAGCACGTCGTCGCCAATGCCGACGCCTACGAGCAGGTGCTCGAGGGCGCCCGCGTGCTCGGCGCCGAGCGCCGCGAGGCCACCATCCGCGAGGGCATCGCCGCCATCGAGGCCGCGCGCCCCGGCTGCCGCGTTGACACGCCCAAGAAGACCTTCGACGAGGTCGTGAACCTCTGCGAGTGGCCCACCGTGCTCGTCGGCACCTTCGACGAGGAGTTCCTCAAGGTCCCGCACGAGATCATCTGCGAGTCCATGCTCTCCAACCAGCGCTATTTCCCCATCTTCGACGCCGAGGGCAAGCTTACCCGCGAGTTCGTCATCGTCTCCAACGCCAATCCTGCGGTGAGCGAGACGGTCATCTCGGGCAACGAGCGCGTCGTGCGCCCGCGCCTTGACGACGCCAAGTTCTTCTACGAGGAGGACCTCAAGGTCTCCCTCGACACCTTCCGTGAGCGCCTGGCCAAGGTGGCCTTCCAGCGCCAGCTCGGCAGCGTGCTGCAGAAATCCGAGCGCATCGAGTCGCTCGCACTGGCCATCTGCCACGAGGCCCGCATCGGCGCCAAGATGTCCGCGGCTTCGGCCCGCGCAGCCCACCTGTGCAAGGCCGACCTCGTGAGCTCTGCCGTCGTCGAGTTCACAAGCCAGCAGGGCGTCATGGGCGGCTACTACGCCTTGGCCGCCGGCGAAGGCGAGGACGTGGCCGAGGGCATCCGCGACCACTACCGCCCGCGCTTTGCCGGAGACGAGCTTCCCGAGGGCACCTGCGGCTGCGTTGTCGCCGTTGCCGACAAGCTCGACACCATCGCCGGCATGTTCGCCATCGGCGAGCCGCCCACCGGCTCCAAGGACCCCTACGCGCTGCGCCGCGCCGCCATCGGCGTCGTGACCATCCTGCGCGACCGCCTGCACGTCTCCTACGAGCCGCTTGTAAACGCCGCCCTCGAGTCGCTGGCCGAGCAGGGCATCGAGTTCGACTCCGAGAAGGTCCGCGCAGACATCTGCGCCTTCATCCTCGGCCGCATGCAGCAGATGGTCCGCGACGACGGGGTATCGGCCGATACCGTGGCTGCCGTGAGCGCCGGCAACGTCACCGCCCCGGACGACTTCTTCGCCCTCGCGCACGCCCTCGAGGACGCCCGCGCCAACGACCCTGAGACCTTCGACAATCTCGCCGTGGCCTACGCCCGTGCCGCCCACCTCGCACAGGCAGACCTCGGCGCCGAGACGAACGTCGAGCTCATGGGCGAGTCCGAGAAGGCCCTGAACGAGGCCGTGGAGCAGGCCGGCGAGAAGGTCGTCTCCGCCCTCGAGGCCAAGGACATGGCCGCCGTCATCGATGCGCTGGCCGCCCTTCGAGAGCCAATCGACGCCTTCTTCGCAGACGTCATGGTCATGGACGAGGACGTTGCGCTTCGCGAGAACCGCCTGCGCCTGCTGAATGCCCTCGTGGGGCTGTTCTCCGGCGTGGCTAACATCGGCGAGCTCGCCCGCAAGTAACATTCGTTGGCTCGCGCCGCCCGCCGATGAGCCAGCCATATGGCGCGGCGGCGCGAGTAGCATGTCAGACGGTTGTATCTGATGTTAGAGGGGGTTTCTCGTGAAGGTTACCTTTGATAAGTTTGGCGAGGTCCTCAATGAGGAGCATGCCACAGTCTTCGTCGTCTCCGATTCTCTTGGCGAGTCGGCCAACAACGTCGTGCTCTCCGCCGCCGCGCAGTTCAGCGACGGCGCCGTGCACGTCGTAAGGCTCTCCCAGATCGAGAGCTCGTCAGACGTGGAGAACTACCTCGATGAGCATGAGGACGAATTTCTCTCTACGGCCGTCTTCCACTCCATCGTGGACCCGCAGCTGCGCCGTGACGTCCGCTCTGCGCTTAACGCGCGCGGCATCCTTTCGGTCGACATCCTCGGACCGGTCGTCCAGCTGCTTTCCGGCCTAACGGGGGAGAAGCCCAAGAACAAGGCCCGTGCGCACCACGTCGTGGATGGTCGCTACATGCATCGCATGGACGCCATGGAGTTCTTCCTGGCGCATGACGATTCCAAAAACCCGCAGGACCTTCCCGAGGCAGACGTGGTGCTTGCCGGCCTTACCGGCTCCTCAAAGACCCCGCTTGCCATGAAGCTCAGCTTCTTGGGCTACAAGGTCGCCAGCATCTCGCTCGACCCTGGCGTCGAGATTCCCAAGGAGCTTTCGAACGTCGACAAGGGCAAGATCTTCGGCCTCGTCAACTCCGATGACGCCATCGTCAACACGAGGCTCAGGACGGGTGAAGGCGAGGACGCCACCGACCTTCTCGAGCGCGTCGAGAGCGAGCAGGCCTACGCAAACGCCAAGATTGACGAGCTCTGCGGCGTTCGTCTCAGCACGAGCAACCTCACGGTTGAGGAGCTGAGCAGCGATATCGTCTCGAGGATTGAAAGCGAGTAGGTGCGGCCCATGCACGCAATGCTCAATAGAACGGACGCCGAGCGGCTTGAGCACGAGATGCTCTCGCCGCTCGCGGCGTTTTCTGACGCCTCGTCAGCTAGGCTAAGGCTTGAGGAAGCCGACCTGCTTCGGACGTGCTACCAACGCGACAGAGACCGTATCGTGCATTGCAAGGCGTTTCGTCGCCTCTCTCACAAGACGCAGGTCTTTCTCGCCCCCGAGGGGGACCATTACAGAACGCGTCTTACGCACACGCTCGAGGTTTCCCAAATCGCCCGCAGCGTGGCCCGTTCGCTTCGCCTGAACGAGGACCTCACCGAGGCCATTGCGCTCGGCCATGATCTGGGGCATACGCCCTTTGGCCACACGGGGGAGGGCGCCCTCTCGCGGGCCCTGGCGCGGTGGGGAGGAATTGACCCCGACTCCGAAGCCGGCAGGAGCCTGTTTCGCCATAACGAGCAGAGCGCTCGCGTGGTCGACCTTCTGGAGAAGGAGGGGCGTGGCCTCAACCTTACCCGCGAGGTGGTTGACGGCATCGTGTGCCATACCGGTTCCCAGCGCGCGGCCACGCTTGAGGGGCGCATCGTCGCCATCGCAGACCGCATCGCCTATGTGAGCCATGACGTTCAAGACGCCGAGCGTGCCGGCATTCTTGACGAAGAGGACCTTCCCGCCTCCTGCCGCGACCAGCTCGGCACCAACTCTTCGCAGCGCATCTCCACCATGGTTCGCGACCTCGTGACCACGAGCGCCGCGGCTGGCGACATCCTCATGAGCGACACCGTGTGGGAGGCCATGATGGAGCTGCGCGCCTGGCTGTACTCCAACGTCTACACGCAAAGCGACGCGAAGGTCGAGGAGCCCAAGGCAAATCGTCTTGTGGAGGACCTTTTCATGTACTACATGGGCCATCTTGACGAGGTTCCCGCCGAGTATAGGGTCCACGATTCAGACAGGCCGCAGGTCCAAGTGGCCGATTACATCTCCGGCATGACCGATCGATATGCCATCCGCGACTACCAGGCCCACTTTATCCCGAGGGCGTGGAGGAGATAATTTATGCCTTGCGGGCCCTTCGCGGCTTCTGTATAGTTTCTCCTCGTGTGCAAACCCCATGTACTTCGTGGTGACGTACCTCTGGGCAAAAAGAGAAAAGGAAGAAAGATGGATTACATTCGCGCCATTGAGCGTCAGCAGATTCGTGAGGACATCCCCACGGTTCTCATCGGCGACAACGTCAAGGTTCACTACCGCATTAAGGAAGGCGACCGCGAGCGCATCCAGGTCTTCCAGGGTGACGTCATCCGTCTGAGCGGTGGCTCTTCCCGTGAGACCTTCACCGTCCGCAAGATTTCCTTCGGCGTCGGCGTCGAGCGCACCTTCCCGCTTCACTCGCCCAAGATCGCCAAGCTCGAGGTCGTGCGTCACGGTGATGTGCACCGCTCCAAGCTCTACTACCTCCGTGATCGCGTCGGCAAGGCCGCCCGCATCCGCGAGAAGCGCGACTAACTCCAGTTTCGCTTGGTTGGGCCGTTCCGCTTGTCGGAGCGGCCCTTTTCTTGTAAGAAGGGCCCACGATGGCAAAACGCTCCACATACCCCGCAACCGCCGCAGAGATTTGCGCGACCCTGAACGAGGCCTCAGAGGCAGAGCTTGCCGAGCTGCTCGAGCGCTACGCGGACGACCCGCGCGCGCAGGTCAAGCGCGCCTGCGGCGTGGCGCAGCGCCGTGTGGCCAAGCAGCGCGCGGAGCGCGAGCGCGTGGAGGACATGTACTCGCTCATGCGCGAGATGGGCGGCACTGGGGTGGTGCTGGGCTTGGATGAGGTCGGCCGCGGCTCCGTGGCGGGCCCCGTGACGGTGTGCGCCGTCAGCCTGCCCGACGATCCGGTCGTCTGGGGCGTCAACGACTCCAAGCAGCTTACGCCGCAGCGTCGGCGCGAGCTTGCCGAGAAGATTCGCTCGGTGGCCACGGCCATCGGCATCTGCCATGTCTCGCCCGCGCGCATTGACGAGGTCGGGATGTCAAGAGCCTTGCGAGAGGCCATGCTCGGCGCCATCGAGGACGCGGGCGTTGAGGCCGATTGCGTGCTCA
>CAVJWS010000118.1:0-4830 GCA_963653485.1 Prevotella sp. CAG:279 | reverse complement strand
GCCCCGTCCACGCAGATCGCGTACGGCCGCAGGCTCGTCCCCGGCAGCCGCCGCTGCTTGCCGAACCCGCGCCCCTCGGCGGGCATGTCGGCGATAAGCCCCTCATCGGCCATGCGCCGCAGCGTCTTGCCCTTGTCGAACCCGTGCGCCGTCAGGTCCTCCTCGAGAACCGACGAGTACACGTACCACATGGTCCCGCCGCCGGGCGCGTGCGACTCGGTACTCCAGCCCCAGCGCGTCAGGCGGTCCATCTCGCAGGCGGTCTCGAAGTGCATCGAGTTCTCCGCGAACATCTCGACCACGCGCGCGATGGCCTTGACGTCGGTGTCGGCGCCCTCGCCGCCGGTGGCGTGCCCCAGCGCCCACGCGCACACCTTCCAGCCGCCCTCGAAGCACTCGTCCCAGCCCCGCGAGCGGCCGGAAAACACGTAGTACTCCGCAAGCGCGTCCGCGAAGCCGAGAAGCGCCGCGTTCACCGCCTGCGGGTGCCGCGGGAACGCCCGTTTCGCGCGCGACGCCATGATCTCGAGGTTCTGGTCGAAGAACGCCTTCTCGTTCTCGCGAAGCCCGGCAACATACGCGCGCCCCGCGGTGCCGTGCTGCCGCGCCACCGCGCGGTGCATCTCGCCCGCCGCCTCCTCGCTCGAAAAAGGCCGCACGTTCAGCTCCATCGTGCGGTTGGCCGCGCCCTGCATGGTGGCGTCGCCCAGGATGGGGATCTCCCCCGTGGCGATCACGATGGTCTTCCAGTAGCCCGAGCGCATCGACGTGCGGTCGGAATACAAGGCGTCCTGCTCGCGCCCCAGCGTCAGCTGGTAGAGAAGCGACTCGACGGAAGCGCGCCGCGCCGCCTGCCCGCCGCCTCCGACGTTCTTCGCCTGCAGCTCGTCGATGATCATCGGGATGTCGTGCATCAGCGTGGCCGTGCGCAGCGTCGACTTCGGCGTGTCCATGAAGGTGCGGTAGTACGAGTCCGGCCCCTCGGTCGGGTCGCCCCACACGCTGCCCGCCGCCTTCAACGTCGGCGTCTTGCCGCTGCGCGACCGCCCCCAGATGTACACCACGAACGCCTGCAGCTCGCACACCGACAAGAGCGGAGAAGCGAACGAAGCCGCCAAAACCGTCCTGAACGCCATCGACTCCCCGCGCGGCCCCGCCATGGCGGCAACCCACCCGGACAGGTCGCCCGCCACCATGTTCAGCCGCCGCGCCTTCGGCTCCAAATCCGCCTGCGGCATGAAGCGCAGCTCGTCCGTCTCGTCGTAGGGCATGAAGGGTGCCAGCGGCGCGCCCGCGAAGCCGGTGTGCGAGCAGCTCGCCGCAACCGGTGTCACGTCGCCCAGGCGGCGCTCGGCGAAGCTCAGGTACGCCACCACCTCCTTGGCGTTCGAGCTGTCGATGTTGGCGTTGAACTTGCCCAGGATGTGGTCGATCTTGCTCGCGCAGAACAGCGCGTCGTGGTCCAGCGCCTCCTCGTGCGTCACGCCGCGCACGCGCACGCGGGCGAGCACGCGCCCGGCGCCCGAGTCGACGTCGTGAACGTAGGCGGCCACCCACGGCGGGGTCGAGGTCACCTCGTAGCTCGTCTTGCCCTCGCCGTCGCCGTGCCAAAGCCGCCCGCGCCGGTCGACCACCCACGGCCCCACCGAGGGCGGGTTGTCGGGGTCGAAGCGCGTCTCAGGCCGTGGCTGCAGGGAGGGGGACGCGGCAGGCGAAGCCGATTGAATCGAACATTTGTCCGTATTGCCAGCACTACCACGAGAAGAACCACGGCGAGAAGTTCCCCGTTGCCCCGCGCGCATGCCGTTGCGGCGGCGAGGCTTGTAGTGCTCGCGCGCGTTGCCGGCCGCGTTGGCGAGCGTCTGCGCGCCGTAGGTGCTGCCGCCACGGCGCTGGTCCCACTTGTCGCGCATGAGGCCGCTCCCGCGGAAGATCCTGTCCATGCGGGCCTCGTCGCCGCCGAACCAGAAGGCCAGGTGGTTGCACAGCGCCATGTCGGCCGCGGAATGGTCCCCGCCATGGGCGGAAAGGTCGCCGTCGAGCAAAGCCCGGATCTCGGAGCCGTTCCGCGACCCCAGCATCCGCTCCATAAGCTCATCGTCGCTCATGTCGGCAAGCGCCACGGCATCACCCGCAACATTGCCGCCGCCATTGCCGGAAACCCCGCCCGAAGGCGGGGTCGTCACAGCATCGGCCAACGTCGGTTGACCCCCGCCCTGCTCAGGCTCGATCCACCTGCGATACGCCTTCTCGACAACGTCCGGCCGAGAAGCCAACGCGCGCACAGCGCCGAACGGCACGCCGGTAACGGTGAAGAACCGCTCATGGTCGTACATCTCGACGGGGCCTTTACGGCAACGCGCAGCGCCCTCGGGCTTGCCGCCGCGGAAGTACAGGTGCAGCCCGTCCCCAGAGGGAGACACCTCGGTATACGTGTCGGCCGCGTCAACAACCCACCGGTACTGCTCCTCCAGCACCCCGTCATGCAAAACGTGATCCAGATCCAGCCCGGTATACGCACGGTCACCCCCGAACACGAACCCGATCCCGGCGGTCCCCCACTTTCCCACGGAAGCCACAGCCCCCGCGAACGAGCACCACGTCCCAGGATCGGTCGAACTTGCCATCTTACCCGTGGCCGCGCACACCGGCAGCTTCGTGGCCCGCCCGCCGCGCTCCACGCGGCTCCAGCACACCCACCTCGGCTCGCGCCTCATCTCCTCGGGCACGCAGTCCCAGCGCGAGGCCGCGGCGCCGCCCAAACCGCCCGCGACGGCCCCGGCGGCGGCAACCCCGCCACCGACAACGCCAGGAACAACGCCCCCACCAGCAACGGCACCAACGCCGCCTACGCCAGGCATAGCGCACCCGCGCAACCGCCGTCGTCACCCTCGACGTCAACGTCATCGCAACGCAAACCGGCGTCCCCGCGCGCCCCGGCGCGACGGCGCAGCTCGCGCGCCCGCTTCCGGGTCATGCGCATGTTGGCCTGCGCCAGCTCGAAGTCGCGCTCGGCCTTCTCCGCGTCGCGGTCGGCGCGCGCGGCAAGCTCCTCCATCACGTTGTCGTACTCGGCGTCGGCGCGCTCGCGGGCCCGCATGTAGTCCACCGAGTTCTTGATCACGTAGGCGCCCGGTATCAGCCAGTGGCCGTTCACCTTGTCGCCGGGAATGCGCCCGCTCGACAAAGCGCGCCTCACGCTCACCGGGTGCATCCCGGTCATCTCGCAGAACTGGGCCACCGTCACCAGCGGCGGCACCTCCCGCATCATGTCGTGCGGCAGCTCGCGCCCGCCGCGCAGGTTGTTCTTGGGCATAACGGTAACCTTTCCCTTCGTGGCCCCGCAGGGCCGGTTTAAGCCGAGAATCGGCACAGCTTCGCCGAGGCGCGGGCACACGTCGCCCACGGCCAAAACAAGACAAACGTTGTGAAGCAAATGAAACGAATCCCCACGCGCCCCCGCAGCCATAACGCAAGGGCGCCCGCGCTCCCCGCAAGCCACGGCGGTTAGCGCGTCCCGGCCCCCTCCGCGAACGCAAGCGGCGAGGTTCCCACAAAACCGGGCGAAAGCCGCGGATCGTCCCCCTCCTGGCTTCAAGGGAAGCGTCCGCGCCTCGGCGAAACCCATCATAACAGGCCTGAGCATCTAGTGCTTAGCTGAGCATTTGATGCGAGGTTGTTATTGAGCGGTTTGTTACGGTTTGCTATACTTTTGGGAACGCGAACGGTAGATTCAGCCTGCGAACGGCAGGCGTCTCCATCGTTTGCACACATTTTCAGGCAAGGGAAAGGAGCCTTAAACCATGCCAAGCACCCTGTTGCAGCTCAGGAGGGACGCCGGCTACCGCTCGGCGCGCGAGTTCGCCGACAAGGTCGGCATACCGGTGCCCACCTACACCCGCTACGAGTCCAACCCCGACCGCATCCCCATCAAGTCCGCCTGGTCCATCGCCGACGCGCTCGGCTGCACCATCGACGCCGTGGTGGGCCGCCTCACCATCGAGGAGGTCCGTTCCGGCCGCGGCGAGATGCAGGTCTGGTACGACGCCCTCTCGCCCGAAGGCCAGGAGATCGTGGACGCCGTGCGCGAGGCCGTGGACAAGCGCGAACACAAGCGCGGCCTTCGCCGCCGCCAGCAGGAGGGCGCCGTCTACGCGATGCTGTGCAGCCGCTACCTCGTCCTCATGGCCGAGGAGTGCGACGCCAAGGCCGCGCACCTCGGCGACCACTGCGATTATGGCGACGCGAACAGCTACCGCGGCGCCTTCGAGGACTTCATCACCCGCCGCGCCGAGCAGAAGCGCGAGCGCGCCGGCGAGCAGGGCAACGAAGCAGCCGAGGCGCGCGACGCGAACACCGTGGCCCGCATCATGGAAGCATTCGACCGCATCCACTCCGAGCGCCGCCGGTAAACCCGCCGCAGGTCAAGTCAGATTATTCAGTTCGAAGAAGGAGAATCCAGCAAGGGAAAGGAAGAGAAGATGAGCAGACCGCCCACCAACGAAAGCGGCCCGCGAGAGGTGGAGCTCCCGCAGGCCGAGGATGTCCGACCCACCACTGTCATGAATAGGAAGGACGTGGCACAGTATATGCCATACCATGAGAACTTGCGCAACGTTTGCGCACATCCTGCGCATATCGCGCACAACGCGAGCAACGCCTGCGCACTTGCCGAAGCAACCACCGCAACGCCCGCCGCAGCCGAAAAGGCGGTGATCTAGCCATGGCCACCGTCAACGGCGAAGGCAGCATCGTCCAGCTGGAAAAGGACAAGTCCAAGGGCAAGTGCCGCAAGTGGCAGCTGCGCGTGAGCGTCGGCATGGACCCGCG
>CAVJWS010000117.1:0-4908 GCA_963653485.1 Prevotella sp. CAG:279 | reverse complement strand
CATGCGCGGACAGCTCGAGCAGATGGCCAATATCGAGATTGCCGAGAACGTCGTCACCGTTCGCGGCGCCGTTAACGACGCCGCCCGTGCCCAGATCGAGGCCCTCGCCGACGAACTGACGAAGTAGACCGCTCGGAATACTTGCTGCCCCGCATTGCACTAGGTCCCGGCTACGAGTCCATCGTGGCCGCGACTTCATGCCTCGTCGTGCATGATGGGGCCGAGGAAGACTTCTTCGTAGGAAATGGCGCCCTCGAGCTCAAGGGGCTCGTTTGAGGCCACGACCAGGTAGTTGTCCTCGGCGGCCAGGGGGTCGCCTTCCACCAGGCGCATGGCCACATGGGAAAAGACCGCGTCCGCCGTGGCCACGCAGCTGCGCAGAAAGCCGACGTCATCACCGCCCTCGTTTGAGACGACGTTGGCCAGCAGCAGGCCATCGGGAGCGAGGGCGCTGCAGCAGCTCTCGAAGAACTCTGCCGTGGCGAGTGAGCGCACCGGCTCCGTCCCGGCAAAGGCGTCAAGCACGATGGCGTCATAGGGCGTGGCCTTCTCTGCACGGCTCTCCACGTAAGCGCGGCCGTCGCCCTCGATGAGGGTGATGGCACCGGGGTGCGCGGACATGGCTTCATCGAGGTAGAAGTACTTGCGAGCCGCCTTGGTGATGCCGGGCTCCAGCTCAACCACGTCCACGTGGACGCCGGGGCGCGCGGACGCAACGTGGCGCGGCCACGAGTAGGCGCCGCCGCCGATCATGAGGACGTTGCGTGCGCCGCCCCGCAGCTCAAAGCAGGCATCGAAGCCGCGGATGTACTCAAAGACCGGCTCCATGCGGCGCTCCCCGTGGTAGGTGGCCCCCTGGAAGACGCCGCCCACCTGCAGGGCGCTTATTGCCTCGCCGCTTGGGAGGCGCCATGGCCGCACGAGTCCAAAACCGCGGCCGAGCTTGAAGGGCCTGGGTAGCAGCATGCGCGCTCCTTAGGCCTTGCTCGGGGCGTCGGTTCCCAGCAGACGCTTGCTGAGTCGGACGGCAATCACGGTGATGGCAAAGGCCACGAGGGCAAAGGCCGCGCCCACAAGGCCCACCTGGGAAAGTCCGGGGCCGGCCACCACGGCGCCGCCCACGGCCGTGCCAAACGCGATGCCGATGTTGAAGGCCATGGGCTCGAGCGAGCTCGCGAGCGTGAGCGCCTTGGGGTGGCGCTTGGCGGCCGTCTCCATAAAGACCGAGATGCAAGGCACCGAGGCCATGTACATGAGCAGGGCGATGCCCATCACCACGCCAATCGCCGCCGGCATGGTGGGGCCGAGCAGCCACAGGGCAAGCAGCAGCGCGGAGAGCATGGGGAAGCTCACGAGCAGGGCCTTTATGCCAAAGCGGGAGTCTGCCCAGCCGGCGATGAGGTTGGAGACGAAGGTGACGCAGCCGTAGGCCATGAGCACCACGCTCGCGGAGAGTGCGGACATGCCGAGGACCTGCTCGAGGTAGGGCGTGATGTAGCCGTAGAACACGTAGACCGAGCCCACGCCAAAGACAAAGATGCCGATGCCGGCGAGCACCGTGGGCTCGGCCAGCAGCCCGGCCTGCTCGCCAAAGGTCGAGGGCTCGTCGGTGGCGCCCTGGCGCGGGAGCACGGCGACGAGGGCAGCGCAGGTCATGATGGCCAGCGCGAGCGAGCCCCACATGATGAGGCGCCAGTCGGCGAGCGCGGCCGCGGCCTTGCCGAGCGAGGTTGCGACCACCATGGCCACCGAGAAGGCGGCGTAGACGATGCTGATGACCATCGAGGTCTTGCCGGGCCCCATGAGCTCGGGGATGAAGGTGACGCCTACGGCGAGCAGCGCGCCCGAGACCGCGCCGAGCGCCATGCGGCCCGCGAGCAGCACCCCAAAGCTCGAGGCCGCCGCAATGAGGACGTTCGCCGCGCAGTAGACGACCGCGTAGGTCACGAGCAGGCTGAAGCGCTTGAAGCGGCCCGTCACGATGGCGAGGACGGGCGTGAGGACGGCATAGGTGATGGCGAAGTAGCTGATGAGCTGGCCAACCTGGGAAAGCGTGACGCCATAGGCCTCCGCCACCTCTTCCTCGACGCCGATGGGCGCAAACTCCGAGACCCCGAGCGAAAAGCCCAGAAGCACAAGCAGCGCTACGCAGAGGTTCCTGCGCCCCTTCGTCATAGCAGCCTCACCCACGCCGACACCCTTTCGCGTCCGTAGTCCGTATATTTCCACCGGCCATGATAACGCCCGCCGTTGCTCGTAGAAATGCCGTTCGCCGTGGTACCTTACTGCCAACTGGGTAGGGAGGTGGCAGGCTTGAGGCGGTTTGTTCCGGACGAGGTAAACGGGCGTGTGGCGCCTAACCCCTTCGCCGTGGGCGAGCCTTGCGGCCTGCATCTGGAAGACGTGAACGCCGTAGGCTCCAGCGCCATGGTGTTCCGCGCCGACGTCTTGGGCCGGCGCTGCTTGGTGAAGGTCCTGCGCCCCAGCGCGGTCTGCGAACAGCGTGCGCAAGGCTCGAGGGAAATCTTCGGTGCCGCTGGCGCTGAAGGTGCTGACCTGCGCGGCCGTGGTCGCGGCCTTGGCCGTCGCCTTCACCGTCCATGTACTTCCCCGCCTCGCGCCAAGCCAAACAGCCGTGACGGCGGACTCCAACACCCACACGCTCTATCCCGCCGCCTCGCTCTCCGCGACGCAGCTGGGGCAGACCGCGTCCCTCATGCAGGCGCGTCTTGCGAGCGTGGAGGGCTCGTCTGCCGAGATGCTCGACATCCCGCTCATGTGCGGGACCACGGATGATGCCGGCTCGCTTGCCGTGTCCGCCCTCGCAGAGGCCCAGGCCGCCTACGAGGAGATGGGCTTTGAGAGTGGTCCCTTCACGCAGCTCGCCTACAGCTTTGGCGGTACCAGCAGCAACCCGGCCGGCACCATCGTCTTCAAGAAGCACCGTGCGATGACCGAGAGCGAGACCTCGTCCGTAGAGGTGCAGTTCGCCGCCGCAGGCGACCTGTCCGACGCCCTCAACACCCAGGCCGCCACAGACGAGTTCTACGCCGACAAGCTCGCGAGCTAATTCTGCCGCTCAAAGAAATGCGGCCTGCGCAACGGCCGCGTTCTGCTACAGTGAGCGAGCTTATCGATTGGGGAAAGTTTGATGAACCACGGCATCGCCAACATCGCCTTGCTAGGCCTAGCGCTACTACCTTCGGGTATGCGTTAGGGTTCTCACTCATATCGATTGTTCAGCACCCCTCGCGCAACCCAAATGGGAATTCTCGCCGCGACGGGTGCTTTCTTTTTGCCCCATGGCTCCATCCAAGACCCCTCGCGGCGTCGGCGCAAACGTAGAAGGCCAGCCAAATTCGGGAGGAAACCATGAGCCGCAAGATCGCCATCTTCGACACCACCCTGCGCGACGGCGAGCAGTCGCCGGGCGCCAGCATGAACACCGAGGAGAAGCTCGTCATCGCGCGCCAGCTCGTGCGCATGAACGTCGACGTCATCGAGGCGGGCTTCCCCATCTCCAGCCCCGGCGACTTCAAGAGCGTGGCCGAGATCGGCAAGCTCGCGGGCGACAAGTGCGTGGTCTGCGGTCTCACGCGCGCCGTTGACAAGGACATCGAGGTCGCGGCCGAGGCGCTCAAGACCGCCAAGCGCCCGCGCATCCACACGGGCCTGGGCGTCTCGCCCTCCCACCTGCGCGACAAGCTCCACATGAGCGAGGACGAGGCCATCGAGCGCGCCGTCCACGCCGTGAGCTACGCCCGCCGCTTCGTGGACGACGTGGAGTTCTACGCCGAGGACGCCGGCCGCTCCGAGCAGGACTTCCTCGTGCGCATCGTGGAGGCGGCCGTGCGCGCCGGCGCCACGGTGGTGAACATCCCCGACACCACGGGCTACAGCATGCCCTGGGAGTTCGGCGCCCGCATCGCCGACCTGCGCGCCCGCGTGGCTGGCATCGAGGACGTCACCATCTCGGTCCACACCCACAACGACCTTGGCATGGCCACCGCGCTTGCCCTCGAGAGCGTGCGCAACGGCGCCACGCAGATCGAGTGCACCATCAACGGCCTGGGCGAGCGTGCGGGCAACACCTCGCTCGAGGAGGTCGTCATGGCCATCCGCATGCACGAGGCCGAGCTCGACGCCCACACCGACGTCGTGACGCCCGAGCTCACGCGCGCCTCCAAGCTCGTGAGTTCCATCACCGGCATAAACGTGCAGCCCAACAAGGCCATCGTGGGCGCCAACGCCTTCGCCCACAGCTCGGGCATCCACCAGGACGGCGTGCTCAAGGCCCGCGACACCTACGAGATCATCGACCCGGCCGACGTGGGCGCCGCCGGCTCCGAGATCATCCTCTCGGCGCGCTCGGGCCACGCGGCGCTGCGTCACCGTCTTTCCGAGCTCGGCTACACCTTCAAGGACGAGGAGTTCGAGGACGTCTACAAGCGCTTCTTGGAGATTGCCGACCAGAAGAAGGAGGTCTTTGACGAGGACCTCGAGTCCATGGTGCAGGAGCGCGACCGCGAGGTGGCGGCCATCTACACCCTGGACGCGCTGCAGGTGAGCTGCGGCGACCCGCTCGTGCCCACCGCCACGGCCACCATCACCGACGAGGACGGCCAGCGCCACGTGGTCTGCTCCACCGGCACCGGCCCGGTCGACGCGGCCTACAAGGCGGTGGACAAGGTGGTGAGCGCCCACGGCGAGCTCACGGAGTTCAACGTCAAGGCCATCACCCGCGGCATCGACGCCATCGGCGAGGTCACGGTGCGCATTACGGCCGGCGACGGCAAGGTCTACACTGGCCGTGGCGCCGACACCGACATCATCGTGAGCTCGGCCAAGGCCTACGTGAACGCCGTCAACCGCATGATCCAGACGAGCCGTTCCAAAGAGGGGAAGTAG
>CAVJWS010000116.1:0-4916 GCA_963653485.1 Prevotella sp. CAG:279 | reverse complement strand
CCGCTCACTACGACACCCCGCACGGCGTCGCCTGCGCCATGCTGCTCCCCATCGCCATGGAGTTCAACAAGCCGGTCGTGACTAAGCGCCTCGCCGAGGTCGCCGTCGCCATGGGCGTTGACACCACCGGCATGAGCGACGACGAGGCCGCAGACGCCGCCATCGCCGCCGTGAAGCAGCTCTCCGCCGACGTCAACATCCCGACCGTCTGCGAGGCCATGAAGCCCGAGGAGATCGACCAGCTCGCCGATGACGCCATGGCCGACGCCTGCTTCCCGGGCAACCCCCGCGAGGCCAACCACGACGACGTCGTCGCCCTCTTCAAGAAGATCTGCCCGAGCGCCTAAGTTCGCCCAGATGCTTCGGCCTGGGCGCACACCCAAGCCAGCGAGAGCAACCGCGGCCTAGCCGCAACGAACAGCAGGGCCCCTCTCCTACGCGAGAGGGGCCCTTTTTGGTTGGATAGGAGCGCAAACGACAAACGCCGGACACAGAGGGCAGACAGAAAGACCACGACCGGAGAGCTCAGACAGGACCTACCCACAGCGAGGTCTCCGACACGCAGCAAGGCCGAATTATGCAAGGTTGCATTATTCACGTCTGCATAATCCTTGAGAGCCCTGTTCCCGCGCCACCCACGCCCAAGATTCGTTGGTGCGTCAGCGGTGCGAGGTGAGGAGCGAAGACAGAGATGGAGAACGACATCGCCTGCGCCGCAGCGCTGGTATCATGGCCGCGGAAACGAAAGGAGTGCGGCGTGGTTAAGGGCATCGGGATCGACATGGCCTCGATTGGCGAGATCGACCGCATCGGCGAGGGAATCGCCGGCAAGCCGGCCGCCGGGCAGAACGCCTTCGTGCGGCGCACCTTCACGGAGCGCGAGCTTGCCGCCGCGCTCGAGCGCCACAACCCGGCCGAGTTCCTCGCCGGGTGCTTTGCCGCCAAGGAAGCCGTCTTCAAGGCTGTGGCCCCGCTCACAAACGAGGGCTTTGACCTGCGAGTTGTTGAGACGCTCCGCCGTTCGGACGGCAGCCCCTACGTCAACGTGGGCGCCCGGCTCCAAGCCGCCATGGACGAGGCCGGCGTGTCCGAGCTGCTCGTCTCCATCACCAACGAGGACGACTACGCCGTGGCGATGGCCCTCGCGCAGTAGGCCACAAAAGTAGGCGCACGCGAGGCACGAAGCCCCACGTGCGCCTACGGATGGCACAAACGCAACTCTCTGAAGCAGCCGGCGCCAGCCCGCGCGGCTTTGGAACCGCCGCTCCCCTACACGGCCTTGCGGCCGCGTTCGCCGGTGCGGATGCGGACGACCTCCTCCACGGGGGTGACGAAGATCTTGCCGTCGCCCACCTCGCCGGTGCGGGCGGCGCCGCAGATGACGTGGATGATGGCGTCGAGCCTGTCGTCGGGCACCACGATCTCAAAGCGCACCTTGGGGATGGTGTTGAGCATCACCTCGTTGCCGCGGACGTACTCGGTCCAGCCGTGCTGGTTGCCGCAGCCCTGCGCCTGCGAGATGGTCATGCCGCTCACGCCGGCGCCGTAGAGGGCGTCCTTGACGACCTCGAGCTTCTCGGGCCTGACGATGGCCGTGATTCGCTTCATGTCTTCCTCCCTAGTCCAGGCCGGTGTAGGCCGGGTACGCGCTCTCGCCGTGCTCGCTGGCGTCAAGGCCGAGCGCCTCGGCGGCGCTCTCCACGCGCAGCTTGCCATGGAAGATGAGGCGCACCACGGCAAAGATCACGAGGTCGAGCGCAATGACGATGGCAAGGGTCACCACGATGCCCGCAAGCTGGGCGCCGAGCAGCGCAAAGCTGCCGGTGTAGAGCAGGCCGCCGTTGCTCGTCCAGGAGAGCTCGGGCACGCAGAAGATGCCGGTGAGGATGCCGCCCAGGATGCCGCCGACGCCGTGGCAGCCAAAGGCGTCGAGCGCGTCGTCATAGCCGATGCGGCTCTTGAGCACGGCGATGGCGTAGTAGCACACCGGCGAGACGACAAGGCCCATGACCAGGGCCGCCCACGGCTCCACAAAGCCGGCGGCCGGCGTGATCACCACGAGGCCCGCCACAAGGCCGGTGCTCGCTCCCACGAGCGTGGGCTTGCCGGTGTGGACGCGTTCCACCAAGAGCCAGGAGACGAGGCCCGCGGCGCTCGACACCGCGGTGTTCACCACGGCCAGCGCGGCCACGCCGTCGGCCGCGAAGGCCGAGCCGCCGTTGAAGCCAAACCAGCCAAACCACAGAAGGCCCGCGCCCAGCGTCACGAAGGGCACGTTGTGGGGGCGGTAGCTCACCATGCCAAAGCCGCGGCGCCTGCCAAGCACCAGGCACAGTACGAGGCCGGTGATGCCCGAGGAGATGTGCACGACGTCGCCGCCGGCAAAGTCCAGCGCGCCGATGGCGTCGCCGATCATGGAGCCGGCGCCGCCCCAGACCATGTGGGCGAGCGGTGCATAGACCACGAGCACCCAAATGGCCAGGAAGGCGCCCATGGCGCCAAAGCGGATGCGGCCGGCCACGGAGCCGGTGATGATGGCGCAGGTGATCATGGCGAAGGCCATCTGGAAGGCGACGTCCAAGATCTTGGGGTAGCCGCTGCCCTTGACCGCCCCGTCCAGCACCTCCGAGAGGCTCGGCAGGGCAAGCAACTGGTCAAAGCCGCCAAAGAAGGGGTTGGAGCCGTTGCCTCCGTAGGCAAAAGACCAGCCGGCCACGATCCAGAGCACGCCCACGATGCCCACGCAGGCAAGGCACATGAGCATGGTGTTCACGACGTTCTTGCGGCGCGAGAGGCCACCGTAGAAGAAGGCCAGGCCAGGAGTCATGAGAAATACGAGCATGGTGCAGACGAGCATGAACGCTGTGGTTCCGGAATCGAGCATGGGCGCCCCCTTGGGTAGGCTTGTGCGCAAACTACTCGACCATCCTGATGCCGCGCGGGCGCGCTCCCCGCGGCGGCGGCCGGAATGAAAACGAATGGTATCTGCCTCGCAATCTTTGATGCCAAACTGGCAACGTTCCCGTAACGCCAAAGTCAGGTTGACCACTGATTAGTAGGCCTTTGACCTGCGGTTTATTGTCAAATTCGACCGTTTTTGAGCAAATCTCGCCCGCTCGCGGATGAATGGGAATTGGCCCGCCGACCGCTGCCTAGACTCTCTTTTTGGCATACATGGACGCATCTGATTCCAACGGGAGGAACAATGTCCAAGATCTTCAACAGCCCCAGCAAGTACATCCAGGGTCCCGACGAGCTCGCCCGCCTCGGCGGCTACGTGGCGCCGCTCGGCAAGCGCGCGCTCGTCATCAACACCGCCACCGGCGTGAAGCGCGTGGGCAACAAGGTGGAGGCCAGCTTTGAGGGCTCCGAGGCCCAGGCCGTCTACGAGGACTTCAACGGCGAGTGCTCCGAGGGCGAGGTCAACCGCCTCGTGGAGGTCGCCCGCGCCAAGGGCTGCGACGTCGTGGTGGGCATCGGCGGCGGCAAGACGCTCGACACCGCCAAGGCCGTGGCATACTTCCTAGGCTCGGCCGTGGTCGTCTGCCCCACCATCGCCAGCTCCGACGCCCCCTGCAGCGCGCTTTCGGTCCTCTACACCGACGACGGCCAGTTCGACCGCTACCTGTTCCTGCCGGCCAACCCCAACATCGTCCTCATGGACACCACCGTCATCGCCGCGAGCCCGGTGCGCCTCACCGTCTCCGGCATGGGCGACGCGCTGGCCACCTACTTTGAGGCCCAGGCCACGCACGACGCCGACGGCGGCACCTGCGCCGGCGGCAAGGGCGGCCTCGCGGCCCTCTCGCTCGCGCGCCTGTGCTACGACACCCTCATGGCCGACGGCGTGAAGGCCAAGGTGGCGCTCGAGCGCGGCGCCCTCACCCAGGCCGTGGAGAACGTCATCGAGGCCAACACCCTGCTCTCCGGCATCGGCTTCGAGAGCTCCGGCCTGGCCGCGGCCCACGCCATCCACAACGGCCTCACCCTGCTGCCCGAGTGCCACGGCATGTACCACGGCGAGAAGGTCGCCTTCGGCACCCTGGCCCAGCTCGTGCTCGCCAACGCCTCCACCGAGCAGCTCGAGGAGGTCCTGGGCTTCTGCATCGAGGTCGGCCTGCCCGTCACCCTGGGCGAGCTCGGCGTCGCCGACGTCACGCGTGAGAAGGCCATGGTCGTGGCCGAGGCCGCCTGCGCGCCCACCGACACCATGGGCAACATGCCGTTCGAGGTCACGCCCGACATGGTCGCCGACGCCATCCTCGCCGCCGACGCCCTGGGTCACTACTACCTGGACTAGGGTTACCGATCAGGGTTGCCGTTCAGACGGCAGGGGCTGCCGAGCAGGCTAGCCAACTTGGAACGAAGGCCAAGGTGGTCAGCTTGAATTTGCCATACGCGACCGAACAGGGCGCGCCAGCCACATCGGTTGGCGCGCCCTTTTGTTTTCGACATTCGCAGACGGATATATGGGATGGAGCTGGGACACCGTACGACTACGTTTGCATCATACGTATCCGTACATAGGGTACCGAAGGCCCCGATCAAATACGCTTGTGCACTTCGTAGCCGTACGTAGGGTATCGGAGGCCACAATCGAATGCGCTTGTGCACTTCGTAGCCGTACGTAGGGTCAACGCATCGGTTGCAAGAGCAACTCGTTTGAATAACCGCAGGTAGACGAGTTGTGACGCCCCGTTCTCACGCATTAGGAACTCCATGCACCCAGCATACGGCTACCCTTGCGCCGTGCGTAGGCGCGAAAAGGCACCAGAGCCTACGGCTGCGCCATGCGTAGGAATACAGAGCCAGCAAAGAACCCCGTATTCTTACGCTTGAGTCATTCGTAGACGGCCGCGAGGCACAAGCTCGCTAGCTCAGCTCCATGTCGTCGGTGATGCCGTGGACGGTGATGG
>CAVJWS010000115.1:0-5071 GCA_963653485.1 Prevotella sp. CAG:279 | reverse complement strand
CCGGCCCCATTCCGCTGCCCACCGAGCGCAACCTCTACACGGTCATCCGCTCGCCTCACAAGGACAAGGACTCCCGCGAGCAGTTCGAGATGCGCACCCACAAGCGCCTCATCGACATCCTCGAGCCCACGAGCTCCACGGTCGATTCGCTCATGCGTCTTGACCTCCCGGCCGGCGTTGACATCGAGATCAAGCTCTAAGCTCGCCAGCTAAAGCGCAAGCAAGGCCCCGCCCTCCAAGAGGAAGGCGGGGCCTTTTGCGTCTGGAGGCGGGGGAGTGGCTTCGCAGCGGCATGGTCGCAGATGCTTAAGATGCGTCGGCGTACGTTCTTTCTATGTTTGTGCGCCGCGTTCGGATGGCGCAAGAGGCTAGGGCAAGCGGCTTGGCGCACCCCCGCACCTCGGGAAATTGCTAGATAAAGACTTTGTGAAGCGGCATCGCCGCATGTATACTAGTCAGGCTGCGCTTTTAGGGGCATGCTGTGTCGGAACCATAACACGGTTCCGGGCGTATCCCTCGAACGGGCTCGAGAAGCCCACAAGGCTTCCGCCGGCAACGCGAGGGAAACCGCAGCTCACAGCCAACGCCCTCACCCGCGTGGTGCAAGTAGGTCGTGGTCCTCTGGGGCCGGGCACAAGGGGTGTCCGCAACAACCCAAGACCACCGAGTGTTAGGAACGTGTATGGTCAGCACCATCCTCGGCCGCAAGATCGGGATGACCCAGGTGTTTGACGAGGACGACAACGTCGTGCCCGTCACGGTCATCCAGGCCGGCCCCTGCGTTGTCTCGCAGGTCAAGACCGTTGCCACCGACGGCTACGATGCCGTTCAGATTGGCTTCGGCGAGGTCAAGAAGTCCCGTCTCAACAAGCCCATGGCCGGTCACTTCGCCAAGGCCGGCGTCGAGCCCATGCGCTACCTGCGCGAGGTTCGCGTTGAGAACGGCGAGGACCACAAGGTGGGCGACGTCGTCTCTGTCGCCGACTTCTCCGAGGTCAAGAGCGTTGACGTCACCGGCACCAGCAAGGGCAAGGGCTTCCAGGGCACCATCAAGCGCTGGAACTTCGCCTGCGGCCCCATGACGCACGGTTCGCGCAACCAGCGCAAGCCGGGTTCCATCGGTCAGTGCGCCTATCCCTCCCGTGTCCGCAAGGGCCTCCACATGGCCGGCCACATGGGCGACGAGCGCGTCACCGTCAAGAACCTCAAGCTCGTCCGCGTTGACGCCGAGCAGAACCTCATGCTCGTGAAGGGCGCCGTCCCCGGCGGCAAGAACGCCCTCGTCTCGATCCGCATGGCCTAAGGGCCCCAAGCAAATAACCTTTAGGCTACCAAGGAGAACATGATGTCCAAGATCGAAATCAAGAACGCGGAGGGCAAGGCGGTAGAGACCGTCGAGCTGAACTCCAGCGTCTTCGGCATTGAGCCGAACATTGCCGTTATCCACCAGGTCGTGACCGTGCAGCTCGGCAACCTCCGCCAGGGCACCCACGACACCAAGGGCCGCTCCGAGGTCTCTGGTGGCGGCGCCAAGCCGTGGCGTCAGAAGGGCACCGGCCGTGCCCGTCAGGGTTCCATCCGCGCCACCCAGTGGGTCGGCGGCGGCGTGCCCTTCGGCCCCACCCCGCGCAGCCACAACCGTCGTCTGAACAACAAGGAGGTCAAGCTCGCCATGCGCGGCGTGCTCTCCGGCAAGGTTCGCGACAACGAGCTCTTCGTGGTCGACAACTACGGCTTCGACAAGCCCTGCACCAAGCAGGCCGTCGCCCTCCTCAAGGCCCTGGGCCTCGAGGGCAAGCGCGTCACCCTCGTCGTTGCCGATGACGACATCTTCACCTACCTGTCCTTCCGCAACGTCGAGACCGTCCGCGTCCTCGGCGTCAGCGAGGTCACCACGCACGCCCTCATCGACAACGCCGCCCTCGTGCTCAACACCGAGGTCGCCAAGAAGCTCGAGGAGGTGCTCGCTTAAATGAACTCCGTCTACAACGTCATCATCCGCCCGATCGTCTCCGAGCGTTCCTTCGACCTCATGGGTCAGAACAAGTACACCTTTGAGGTTGCCAAGCAGGCTCCCAAGGAGGAGATCGCCGCTGCGGTCGAGAAGATCTTCGGCGTCCACGTGCTCAAGGTCAACACCATCAACGTGAAGCCCAAGAAGAAGCGCGTCCGCTACGTCGCTGGCATGACCCGCTCCTGGAAGAAGGCCGTCGTCACCATCGCCGACGGCGAGACCATCGAGGTCTTTGGTCAGCAGGCCACCGAGGAGTAGGTAAGGCACTCCCGCCTCCGCCACCTACGGCGGGGGCGTGTCCGCGCCGCGCAGAAGGATACGCGCGGCACCGTGGTAATCCGGCGTCATCCCGCCGAGGCCACACGGGAACACCCGCACGGCCTCATCCCTTGAGCGGGATGGCCAACGGAACTAAGAAAGGGAAAGCAACATGGGAGTTAAGCACCTCAAGCCCACCAGCGCAGGCAGGCGCTTCCAGACGGTCTCGGACTTCGCCGAGATCACGACGGACAAGCCCGAGAAGTCGCTGCTTGAGCCGCTGCCGAAGAAGGCCGGCCGTAACAACAACGGCCGTGTGACCACCCGCCACCAGGGCGGCGGCCACAAGCGTCAGTACCGCGTCATCGACTTCAAGCGCAAGAAGGATGGCGTGCCCGCCAAGGTCGCGACCATCGAGTATGACCCGAACCGTTCGGCCCGCATCGCCCTGCTCCACTATGTGGACGGCGCCAAGGCCTACATCCTGTGCCCCAAGGGCCTCAACGTCGGCGACACCGTCGTTTCTGGCGAGGGCGCAGACATCAAGCCCGGCAACGCCATGCCCCTGAGCGAGATCCCCGTCGGTACGCTCATCCACGCCGTGGAGTTCCAGCCCGGCCGTGGCGCCGCCATCGCCCGTTCTGCCGGCAACTCCTGCCAGCTCATGGGCAAGGAGGGCAAGTACGCCATCCTGCGCATGCCGTCCTCCGAGATGCGTCGCGTGCTCATCACCTGCCGCGCCACCATCGGCGAGGTTGGCAACGCCGATCACGCCAACATCAAGATCGGCAAGGCCGGCCGTAACCGCTGGGCCGGCGTCCGTCCGACCGTCCGTGGTACCGTCATGAACCCGGTTGACCACCCGCACGGCGGCGGCGAGGGCAAGAACCACACTTCTGGTCGTCCGTCTGTCTCTCCGTGGGGCAAGCCGGCAAAGGGCAAGAAGACCCGCGACCCGAAGAAGAACACCAACCGCCTCATCATCCGTCGTCGCAAGACGAAGTAACGCGAGAAGTAGGAGAAAGCACCTATGAGCAGAAGTCTCAAGAAGGGCCCGTTCGTGGAGACTCGCCTCCTTTCGCGTGTCGCTGCGATGAACGAGGCTGGCAAGAAGGAGGTCATCAAGACCTGGTCGCGCGCTTCGACCATCTTCCCGGAGATGGTGGGCCACACGATCGCCGTCCACGATGGCCGCAAGCACGTGCCCGTGTACATCACCGAGTCCATGGTTGGTCACAAGCTGGGCGAGTTCTCTCCGACCCGCACCTTCCGTGGCCACAAGAACGCCTAAGGGGGTACTGACAAATGGCTAAGAACACCAACCCGAACTGGGTCTCGGCTACCGCCAAGTACGTCCGTGTCGCCCCGCGCAAGGCTCGTCTTGTCGTTGACCAGATCCGCAACCAGTCCGTTGAGCGCGCCAACGAGATCCTCCAGTTCTCCGAGCGCGCCATCGCCGTCGACGTGGAGAAGGTTCTCCGTTCCGCCACGGCCAACGCCTACCAGAACAAGGGCATGCGCCCCGACGACCTCGTGATCGTGGCCGCCTACGTTGACGAGGGCCCGACCCTCAAGCGCATCCGTCCGCGCGCCAAGGGCTCCGCTAGCCGCATCAACAAGCGCACGAGCCACATCACCATCACCGTCGCTCCCCGAAAGGAGGCGTAAAGCCACATGGGTCAGAAGGTTTCCCCCACTGGTTTCCGCCTCGGAGTCACCGAGAACTGGCGCTCCCGTTGGTACGCCGACAAGAACTACGCCACCACTCTCGGCAATGACCTCGAGATCCGTAAGTACCTCGACAAGCGCCTCAAGAACGCCGGTCTTTCCCGCGTCGAGATTGAGCGCGCCGGCGACAAGGTGAAGGTCACCATCTACACCTCCCGCCCGGGCATCGTCATCGGCAAGAAGGGTTCCGAGATCGACGGCCTTCGTGCCGAGCTCGAGAAGATCGCCAAGGTCTCCAAGGGCCAGGTCAACGTCGACGTCATCGAGGTCAAGCGCCCCGAGCTCGACGCCTCCCTCGTCGCCCAGTCCATCGCTGACCAGCTCGAGCAGCGCATCGCCTTCCGTCGCGCCATGCGCAAGGCCGTGCAGTCCGCCCGCAAGGCTGGCGCCAAGGGCATCCGTATCCAGTGCTCCGGCCGTCTTGGCGGCGCCGAGCTGGGTCGTCGCGAGTGGTACCGCGAGGGTCGCGTGCCCCTGCACACCCTGCGCGCCTGCATCGACTATGGCACCGCCACCGCTCGCACCACCATGGGCGCCTGCGGCGTGAAGGTGTGGATCTACGTTGGCGAGAAGCTCCCCGGCCAGCCCAAGCCGCAGCCGGCGCTCGAGGGCTCCTCGCGTCCCCGTCGTCGCAATGAGAGGAGGGGCAACTAATGCTGGCTCCTAAGCGAATCCTTCACCGCAAGGTTCAGCGTGGCTCCATGAAGGGCCACGCCAAGGGCAACACCCAGCTCTACTTCGGTGAGTACGGCATCCAGGCCCTCGAGGCTCACTGGATCACCAACCGTCAGATCGAGGCCGCCCGTATCGCCATGACCCGTTACATGAAGCGTGGCGGTAAGGTCTGGATCACCATCTTCCCGGACAAGCCCATCTCCAAGAAGCCCGCCGAGACCCGCATGGGCAAGGGTAAGGGCAACCCCGAGGAGTGGGTGGCCGTGGTCAAGCCCGGCCGCATCATGTTCGAGATCGGCGGCGTCTCCGACGAGATCGCCAGGGAGGCCCTCCGTCTTGCGCAGCACAAGCTGCCCATCAAGACGAAGATCGTCGCCCTCTCCGACCAGGCTGGGA
>CAVJWS010000114.1:0-5096 GCA_963653485.1 Prevotella sp. CAG:279 | reverse complement strand
GCCATGGAGTTCATCGGCACCCTCATCTCCTTCGTCCCGTTTGCGCTGTTTGCCGTATGGCTCTCCAACGACATCTGCTACAAGAGCCGCAAGCAGCCCGAGACCGAGTACGTCATCGCCCTGGGTTGCGGCATCCGCAAGGACGGCAGCGTCACGCCGCTTCTGCAGGGCCGACTCGACGCCGCCATCAAGGCCTACGAGCAGGGCGGGCGCCTGGCAAAGATCATCGTCTCCGGCGGGCAGGGCCCCGACGAGGTGGTCCCGGAGGCACGTGCCATGGCAGACTATCTGCTCTCGCAGGGCATTCCGGAAAGCGACGTGCTGCTCGAAGACAAGTCAACCACCACCTGGGAGAACCTCACCTTCTCGCGCGCCATCATGGAACAGCGCGGCGGCGCCAGCCACTGCACCATCGCCACAAGCTCCTACCACAGCCTGCGGGCCGCGATGTTCGCGCGCCGCGCCGGGCTCAACGCCAGCTGCGTCGGCGGCCACACGGCGGCCTTCTTCTACCCCGCGGCGTTCTTCCGCGAGTACGCCGCCCTCGTCCTAAGCAACCGCTACGCCATCGTGGTCTTCTTCGCGCTTGCCGTGGTTCGCTTTGTGCTGAGGAAGTACGACGTCATGCCCTCGGGCATACTGCTCTAGAGGCCACCCGGCACCCCGCCCTTGTCGGCGGCTACGCCTCGCCGGCGCCGCGCCGCTTGGCGGCAAGAGTGTCAAGGCCATGGTGGATGGTCATAACCGGGTGGTGCAGCAGCATTCGCGGCCCGGCGTAGCGCATGACGTCCTTGATGGCCTGACGCTGCCTGGCGGCATAGCAGTGCACCGGGCACTGCGAGCAGAACGTCTTGGTGGCCATGTGCGGGCAGCGCTCGATGCGCTTTGCGGCATAGTCGGCGAGGCTCGCGCATTCCTCGCAAAGAACGCCACGGGCCGTGTCGTGCCTGCCGCGGCAGTAGACGCCGATCATCTGCGTGACGACCTCACGCTCACGGCGACGCTTGGCCTCTACCTGGCCTTTGTTTATCGGCTTTGCCATGGGACTCCCCTAGCTCACGCGGCCGGAGTCCATGGAGTAGGACTTGTCGGCGATGGCCGTGGTGGACGGACGGTGGCTGACGAGGACCACGGCTCGCTTGCCGCGCTGCTCGTCGAGGGCCTGCAGCACCCTGCCCTCGTTGAGGGAGTCGAGGTTGCTCGTGGGCTCGTCCAAGAGCAGCAGCGGGGCGTCGTGGAGAAACGCGCGGGCAAGGCCGATGCGCTGGCGCTCGCCGCCCGAGAGGGTGTCGCCCAGCTCGCCCACCATGGTGTCGTAGCCGGCCGGCAGGCTCATGATGAAGTCGTGCACGCTGGCCGCACGGCAGGCGGCCTCGAGCTCGGCGTCGGTGGCGTCGGGCTTGGCGATGCGCAGGTTGTCTCGAATGCTGTCGTGGAACAGGTGGGTGTCCTGCTCCACAAAGGCCTCGGAGGCACGCAGGCTGCTCGTGGCGACCTCACGCACGTCGGCACCAGAGATGGCGACACGCCCCAGGTCGGGATCCCAAAAGCGCATGAGCAGACGGCAGAGCGTGGACTTGCCAGAGCCCGATCGGCCCTGGATGGCCACGATCTGGCCGGGGTGCACCTCAACGCTCACGTTGTCGAGGATGAGCTCAGGCTCGCTGTCCACGAGAGCGGCCGCCACGGCTTGCTCGTCCGCGCCACAGAGGCCTTCGTTGCCCGCGCCCGGCGCCGCGGCCTCACTTGCCGCGGCGTTCGAATCCGCACCGTTATCGCCCGAGGCCGCCGCAGCTGCGCAGCCCTCCGTCCCCGCGCCGTAGGAGAAAGAGACGCCCTCGGCGGCGATGCCGCCAAAGGCGGGGTGGGCGCCAGCCTCGTCGAAGACCTCGGCCACCTGCGGCTCCTCGTCGAGGATGTCGAGCACGCGGTTGCCGGCGGCAAGCGTACCCTGCAGGGTGGAGCCAAGGTTGGCAAGTGCCACGAAGGGGCCAAATGAGCTGAAGGTTGCCACCGTGGCCAGCACCGCTGCTTGCGCGCTGATGTCACCCGAGGTAGCCAGGCGCAAGGCCGCGATCATCTGCAGGCAGCTGAGCACCATGATGGCGCCCGTCGTAGCCGCCTGGCCTTGCCCTGCCACGCCGCGCAGGCGGCGCTGGGTGGCGAGGAGCTCGGCGCTCCTGCGGTCAAGCTCGCTTAGGCGGCGCTCGCCGGCACCAAACTGAAGCACCTCGGAAATGCCGCGCAGGCCATCGAGGACATAGCTCGAAAGGCCGGCCGCCTGGTCACGAGAGGCGCGGCCCTGCGAACCGGAGGCACGCGAGACCATAACCGGAACCACCACGCCCACGAGCAGGTAGCTCGCCAGGGCGATGGCCATGAGCTGCAGGTGAATGCCGCCCAGGAAGACGGCCATGACGAGGGCCATGACCGCGGCGATGCAAATGGGGCTGATGGTGTGCGCGTAGAAGACCTCGAGCAGCTCCACGTCGGCCGTGACCGTAGAGACGAGGCTGCCGCGGTCGGCGCCGGCGAGCTTGGCCGGGCAAAGCCGGCGCAACGCAGAAAACACGAGGTCACGGATGTGGGCAAGCAGCTTGAAGGCGATGTAGTGGTTGCAGCGCTGCTCCACGTAGTGCAGCACGCCGCGGGCCACGGCCATGGCCGCAAGAACGGCCACGATGGAACCAAGGCTCGGGGTTGCGCCGGACGCGTCGGCCACGCCGGCGGCCACGAGCGCCGCCCAGCTCGCCAGCACGGGGATCCCCGTGGCGCAGTAGAATCCCAATACGCCGCAGGTCACGGCCACGACCATCCAGCCGGCAAGGGGCTTGGCCAGCCCCAGCATGCGCCACATGACGCTTGCGTTGCTCCTAGTCCTCATCGCGGCTCACCTCGCCTTCCGCGTTTGCGGCATTCGTCTCGGAGGCACCCTCGCCCACTTGGGTCTGCGGGAAGCGCGGGAGCTCGCCAGCGAGCGCAGGGGCGCCTTCGCTCCCCTTGCCCGTGACGCGCGCGTCATACTCGCCGTCGCCAGCGCTCTTGCCCACGCGCCCGTCCGCACCGCCCGCGTAGCGCTCGAGCACCTGCTGGGTCTCCCAGAGCCTGCGGTACTCCTCGCAGCCCCCGAGCAGCTCCGCATGGGTGCCCTGGCCCACCACGCGACCATGTTCAAGCACGTAGATGCGCTGCGCCGCAACGGCGTTGGCAAGCCTGTGGCTGATGAGCACCACGGCATGGGTTCGCGCCAGCTCGCGTATCGCGGCCATGATGGCCTCCTCGGACTCCACGTCCACGTTGCTCGTGGCCTCGTCAAAGACATAGGCCGGGCTATTGGCGAGCACGGCGCGCGCCAAGGCCAGACGTTGCCTCTGCCCGCCGCTGAGGTTCTCGCCGTTCTGCTCAAGGCGCATGTCGAGGCCGCCCTGCTCGCGCACAAAGGCTTCCAGACGAGCAAACCCAAGAGTTCCCCACAGGGCCTCGTCCGTGGCGTCCGGCGAGGCCATGAGGAGGTTGTCACGCAAGCTACCTGCGAATATATGGGCCCCAAGCCCCACGTAGGTGAGGTGGCGGGCAAGGCCGGCGCGGTCAATCTCGCGCAGCTGCTTGCCACCTAGCAGCACGTCTCCCTCGTAGCCGTCATACATCCCGCGCAGCAGCGCCGCCACGGTGGACTTGCCGCTGCCCGACTCGCCCACGATGGCCGTAAGCCCGCAAGCCGGCACGTCGAGCGAGACGTCAGCCAGGACCGTACGCTGCGGCTCGTAGGCAAAGTTCACGTGGGAAAGGCGGAAGTGGTCGCCCGCAGACGGGGCCAGCGGGCGCGCAGGCGGCTCGGGAAGCTCCAGCAGGCGGAAGATCTTCTCGCTCGCGGCGATGCCGTTCATGGCCACGTGGAAGAAGGAGCCCAGCTGGCGCATGGGCAGGAAAAAGTCGGCCGAGACCAGGATGACGAAGAGACAGCCAAAGAGGTCGAGCTCGCCGGCCGCGGTGGCAAAGAGCGCCACGGCCATGCCGGCCACCGCGCCGCCCAGCGCCACGACGTCCATCACGATGATGGAGTTGAGCTGCATGGAGAGCACCTTCATAGTGACCACGCGGAAGTGCTCGGCCTCGCGGTTCATGAGCTCGTGGCGCGCCTCGTCTGCCTGGTAGATCTTAAGCGTGGTGAGGCCTTGGAGGTTCTCGAGGAAGGAATCGCCCAGCTCGGCGTACTGGTCCCAGTATTTGCCGAGGATGCGTTTGGCAACCTTCTGCACGGCCACGATGACCGCGGGGATAAGCGGCACGCACACGAGCAGCACCACGGCGGCCGGCAGGCTCAGCGGCGCCACAACCGCAAAGAGGGTGACGGGCGCGAGGACGGAGTAGAAGAGCTGGGGCAGGTACTGGCCAAAGTAGGTCTCGAGCTGCTCGCAGCCCTCAACGGAGAGCTGCACCACCTCGGCGGTGGGGATGAGCTCGGAGTAGTTGGGGCCAAGCACGAGCAGCTTCTCGTAGATGCGGCGGCGCAGGGTGCGCTTGACGTCTTGCGAGGCGGCAAAGCTCTCCCGCGCGCAAAGGCGCGTGGCGACGACGCGCACGATGATGCCCGCAGCCAGCAGCTGGAGCAGGGGCCCCGGCAGCGCGGCCCCGTTCACGAGGGCCGCCAGCGCGCGGGCGATGACCCACACCATGGCGACGTTTCCGAGAAGCCCGAGCCACTGCCATAGCACGGTGAGCAGCACGTGGCACATGGCTTGGGGCACAAGCCGCAGGAGCCGTTTGTCCATCATGGGCAAGTCTCCAGTTCCGTAAGGTTTTAGCGTTGGTTAACTTGCCCATGATACCCCAGCGAGCGCGGACGGCTTGCCACGCAAAAACGAAGCGCCGCCCGAAAAACCCAAGCGGCGCCTCGCCTCGAATGTATGCAACTCTCGCGAGAATAACTCGCAGGTACGACCCTACAGCACCTTGGACAGGAAGCTCTGGGTGCGCTCGTTCTGCGGGTTGTCCAGCACCTCGCTGGGCTTGCCCTGCTCGCAGATGACGCCGCCGTCAACGAAGACCACGCGGTCGGCCACGTCGTGGGCAAAGCCCATCTCGTGCGTGACGCA
>CAVJWS010000113.1:0-5159 GCA_963653485.1 Prevotella sp. CAG:279 | reverse complement strand
GCCACCTGCATCGGCGGCGCCATCCGCGACCCGCTCTCCGGCCGCAGCTACGTCTACCAGGCCATGCGCGTGACCGGCGCCGCGGACCCCACCGTGCCCGTCTCGGCGACGCTTGAGGGCAAGCTGCCCCAGCGCAAGCTCGTGACCACCGCCGCGGCCGGCTACTCCAGCTACGGCAACCAGATCGGCCTGGCCACCGGCCAGGTCTCCGAGCTCTATCACCCCGGCTACGTGGCCAAGCGCATGGAGATCGGCGCCGTCGTGGCGGCTACCCCGGCCTCCCACGTGCGCCGCGAGTGCCCCGCCCCCGGCGACGTCATCGTGCTTCTCGGCGGCCGCACCGGCCGCGACGGCATCGGCGGCGCCACCGGCTCGTCCAAGGCCCACAACGTCGAGTCCCTGGAGAAGGACGGCGCCGAGGTCCAGAAGGGCAACGCCCCCATCGAGCGCAAGCTCCAGCGCCTTTTCCGCCGCGAGGACGCCTGCCGCCTGATCAAGCGCTGCAACGACTTTGGCGCGGGCGGCGTTTCCGTGGCCATCGGCGAGCTGGCGGACGGCCTGCACGTCGACCTCAACGCCGTGCCCAAGAAGTACGAGGGCCTGGACGGCACCGAGCTCGCCATCTCCGAGTCCCAGGAGCGCATGGCCGTGGCCCTGGCGCCCGCCGACGTCGAGGAGTTTCTCGGCTACGCGGCCGAGGAGAACCTCGAGGCCACGCCCGTGGCCACCGTCACCGAGGAGCCTCGCCTGACCATGGACTGGAACGGCACGACCATCGTCGACGTGAGCCGCGAGTTTTTGGCCTCCAACGGCGCTCCCAAGTCGCAGGACGTCCACATCGAGGGTGCCGGCGACTACGCGCACGAGTGGGCCGGTTCCACGGCTGCCGAGAAGTTCTCCTCGCTGGTGCGCGACCTCAACGTGGCCTCCAACAAGGGCCTGTCCGAGCGCTTCGACTCCACCATCGGCGCGGCCACCGTCCTCATGCCCTTTGGCGGAAAGACCCAGCTCACGCCCGCCATGGCCATGGCCGCCAAGCTGCCGGTCGACGGCGAGACCACCACGTGCTCCGGCATGGCCTGGGGCTTCAACCCCTACCTCATGAGCGCCGACCAGTACCGCGGCGCCTATCTCTCTGTGGTCGAGTCCGTGAGCCGCCTGGTGGCCGCCGGCTTCGAGCACAAGAACTTCTACCTCACCTTCCAGGAGTACTTCGAGAAGCTGCGCCAGGAGCCCGAGCGCTGGGGCAAGCCCTGCGCCGCCGTCCTGGGCGCCCTCATGGCCCAGGTCGACCTGGGCATCGGCTCCATCGGTGGCAAGGACTCCATGTCCGGCAGCTTCGAGGACCTGGACGTGCCGCCCACCTTGGTCTCCTTCGCGACCGGCCTGGGCACGGTCTCGCGCGTGACCTCCCCCGAGTTCAAGGGCGCGGGCCACAAGGTCGCCGTCATCGTGCCGGCCTACGGCGAGCGCGGCCTGGTGCCCGCTGCCGATTCGCTGCTTGCGGCGTTTGACCTGGTAGAGGATCTTATCGGCAAGGGGCAGGCGTTGGCCGTCTCTACCCCTGGCTACGGCTGCGCCGCCGAGTCCGTCTTCAAGATGTGCGTGGGCAACGGCATCGGCGCCGAGCTTGCGCCCGCCTTTGGCAAGGACGCCCTGTTCAAGCCCTCGTACGGCTCGTTCATCGTCGAGCTGGCCGACGGCTGCGAGCTGCCCCAGGGCTCCGAGAACGTGGCCGTGGGCCTTCTGGCCACCACCGTCGCCGACTACCAGCTGGTCGTGGACGACGAGGTCATCGACCTTGCCAAGCTGCAGGAAGAGTGGGAAAGCGCCATCGAGGGCGTCTTCCCCTACCGCGCTGGCGGCGAGAAGGTCGAGAAGGTCAGCTTCGACATCGCGGAGGCCGGCGTTTCTCGCCCCGCTCCCGCCGTGCGCGTCGCCCGCCCGCGCGTCGTGATCCCGGTCTTCCCCGGCACCAACTGCGAGTACGACACCGCCCGCGCGTTCCGCCGCGCCGGCGCCGACCCGGACGTCTTTGTCATCAACAACCTGACGCCCGCCGCCGTGGCCGAGAGCACCCATGAGCTGGCCCGCCGCATCCGCGAGAGCCAGATCGTCATGCTGCCCGGCGGCTTCTCGGGCGGCGACGAGCCCGACGGCTCCGCCAAGTTCATCACCGCGTTCTTCCGCGCGCCCGAGGTCACCGAGGCCGTGCGCGACCTGCTGCAGGCCCGCGACGGCCTGATGCTGGGCATCTGCAACGGCTTCCAGGCCCTGATCAAGCTGGGCCTCGTCCCCTACGGCGACATCCGCCCCATGGACGACGCCTGCCCCACGCTGACGTTCAACACCATCGGCCGTCACCAGAGCCGCCTCGTGCGCACGCGCATCGCGAGCAACCTGTCGCCGTGGCTGTCCAAGTGCGAGCTGGACGAGGTCCACACCATCGCGATCTCCCACGGCGAGGGCCGCTTCGTTGCCAGCGACGAGCTTGTCTCCCAGCTTGTTTCCGCTGGTCAGGTGGCCACCCAGTATGTGGACGAGAACGGCGAGCCGTCGCAGGACCTCTCCGTCAACCCCAACGGCTCGGTCCTGGCCATCGAGGGCATCACCAGCCCCGACGGCCGCGTCCTGGGCAAGATGGGCCACACCGAGCGCAGCGGCGAGGGCCTGTACAAGAACGTCCCGGGCAACACCTTCCAGCCGCTCATCGAGGGCGGCGTGAGCTACTTCACCGAGTAGCGCGCACCTACAGGCAGCGCTTTGTTTGTGCCCGCCCCTCCGCACCCGGCTGCGGAGGGGCTTTTGCTGGGGCTTTTGCTTGCGACTTTGCAATCACAGATAGCGAGGAATCGACGTGACCCAAACCACCAAGACAAGCGGCCGTAAGCCGTTTCTCGCCACCGGGCCGGGGATGGTCCTCGCCTGCCTGGCGGCGTGCCTGCTGTGGGGCTCGGCGTTCCCGTTCGTGAAGATCGGGTACGGGCTTTTTGGCATCGACTCGGCCGACGTGGCGTCGATCATCCTGTTTGCCGGGATGCGCTTCCTGATCTCGGGCGGGCTGGTCGTGGCGGGCATGAGCATCGCGCGGCGGCGCCCCTACCTGCCCCAACGGCGAGACCTGCCGTGCGCGCTCAATCTCTCGGTGTTCCAGACGATCCTGCAGTACCTGTGCTTCTACGTGGGCCTTTCTCGCTGCGCCGGCGTCACCAGCTCGATCATCGAGGCGAGCAACACCTTCCTCATCGTGCTTCTCGCCGTCTTTGCCTTTCGAACCGAGTCGATGACCTGGAGAAAGGCCCTCGGCTGCATCCTGGGCTTCGTCGGCGTCGTGCAGGTGAGCCTTGCCGGGAGCACGGGCGGTATGGGCTTTAGGCTAGACGGAGAAGGGCTTGTCTTTCTTTCTACGTTTGCCGCGGCCATGAGCAGCAATTTGTCCAAGCGCTACTCCAAGGACCACGACCCGGTGCTGCTCTCGGCCTGGCAGTTCGTCATCGGCGGGGCGGTGTTGTTCGCGGCGGGCCTCGCCATGGGCGGGCACGTGGCGCCGGCGGTCGGGGCAAACCCCGTGGTCGCGATAATTCTTCTCGTCTACCTGGGCTTTATTAGCGCCGCGGCCTACTCGCTGTGGTCGGCGACCCTGGCCGTCAACGACGTGTCGCACGTGGCGGTCTTCGGCTTCATGAACCCGGTCTTCGGCGCGATCCTCTCGGTGGTCTTGCTGGGCGAGGGCAACGTCTTGAACCCCGTCGTAGCCCTGGGGTCGCTTGCCCTGGTGAGCGTGGGTATCGTCATCGTGAACCGCCCGGCACGCGCCGCCGCTGCTGCAAAAATCGGGGATGTCTGATACCCACCGGCGCCCCGGCTTTCAAATCCGAGGGTTGTCTGATACCCGAAGGGCTTCTCGCTTTCAAATCCAGGGGTTGTCTGATGAAATCCCTGCAAATCAAAGGCTTGTCTGATACTCAATCATCAGACAAGCCTTTGATTTAAAAGAAGACGGGCCTCGAAGCATCAGACAAGTCCCCAAATTGAAAGCGAGAAGACCGCGCGGTATCAGACAACCCCGGAATTTGCATCTAGCCGTGCGATTACAGGCTGAGAAACGCTTGGTGGATGGCCAGACTGTCGTCCAGCTCGGGATGGAAGGCCAGTCCCAGCTGCGCACCCTGCTTGACGGCCACGATCCGTCCGTCCACCTGGGCCAACACCTCCACACCATGGCCCGCCTCCACCACGTAGGGCGCACGGATGAAGGTCATGGGCAGGTTCTCCCCCACCCCGGCCACGTCGGCCGTGGCGTGAAAGCTCCCCAGTTGGCGGCCGTAGGCGTTGCGGCAGACCTCGACGTCCATCGTGGCCAGGCGCGGCGTCCCCCGGTCGTCATGGGCGGCCAGCCGCCGTGCCAGAAGGATCAGCCCGGCGCAGGTCCCCAAGACCGGCATCCCGTCCTCGACGCAAGACCGCAGGCCTTGAAGCATCCCCAGCTCATCCAGGAGCTTCCCCTGCGTGGTGGACTCGCCTCCCGGCAAAACCAGTCGATCGAAGGGTTTCTCCAGGTCAGAGGCTTGCCTAAGCTCGAAGGTCTTCTCGCCGAGCTCTGCCAGCATGTGCTCGTGCTCGATAAAGGCCCCTTGGACCGCCAAAACCGCAGTTGCCATGCGTGCTCACCTGCCCTACTTGCCGCGCTCTTCCATGATGAGGTTAATCTCGTCGGCGTTGATGCCCACCATGGCCTCGCCCAGGTTGGCCGAAAGCTCGGCGATGAGCTTGGCGTCGGTGAAGTTGGCCACGGCCTTGACGATAGCGGCCGCGCGGCGCGCCGGGTCACCGCTCTTGAAGATGCCGGAGCCCACGAAGACGCCCTCGGCGCCCAGCTGCATCATGAGTGCCGCGTCGGCAGGGGTCGCCACGCCGCCGGCAGCGAAGTTCACCACGGGGAGCTTGCCGGTCTCGTGCACCTCGCGCAGCAGGTCAACAGGCACGGCCAGCTGCTTGGCGGCCTCAAAGAGCTCGTCTTGGCGCAGGGCTACCACGTCGCGGATCTGCTTCTGGATCTTGCGCATGTGGCGCACGGCCTGTACCACGTCTCCGGTACCCGGCTCGCCCTTGGTGCGGATCATCGTGGCGCCCTCGGCCACGCGGCGCAGGGCCTCGCC
>CAVJWS010000112.1:0-5183 GCA_963653485.1 Prevotella sp. CAG:279 | reverse complement strand
GCCGCAAGCGCACCGTGGTGATGCGCGTGAAGGAGACGGCCGACGACTACCGCCTCTTCCCCGACCCGGACCTCGCGCCGTTCGACCTTTCGGACGAGTTCATCGAGGGCTGCCGCGAGCAGATCCCCGAGCTGCCCGACGCCAAGCGCGACCGCTACGTTGAGGCCGGCGTGAAGCGCGCCGACGCTGCCCAGATTGCCGGCGACCCGGACACCAGCACCTTCTTTGAGGGCGCCCTGGCCGCGGCCGGCACGGACGGCAAGCCCGCGAGCGAGAAGGCCGCCCAGACCGTGGCCAACCTCGTGGTGAACGAACTCACCGGTTACCTCAACGCCAACTCCACCACCCTGGCCGAGAGCGGCATCACGCCCGCCCAGGTGGCAAGCCTGGCCGGCCTGCTCGCCACCGACGCCATCAGCTCCAACCAGGCCCACGAGGTCTTTGACCTCATGGCCAAGACGGGCGAGGACCCCGCCAAGATCGTGGACGAGCGCGGCATGCGCCAGGTGAGCGACACCGGCGCGCTGGAACCCGTCGTCGACGCGGTGCTCGCGCGTTGCACCGACCAGGTGGAGCAGTTCCGCGGCGGCAACACCAAGGTCGTGGGCTTCCTCGTGGGCCAGTGCATGAAGGAGAGCCGCGGCAAGGGCAACCCCAAGCTCTTCAACCAGCTCCTCACGGCCAAGCTGCAGGAGATGTAGGCTTCCGGCTCGAAGCACGTAACGAAAAGCGCCCGTCTGCTCATACGGCAGGCGGGCGCTTTTCGTGTTTGCAAAGCATTCGTCATTGCCGTTGGCCGCACGGCTCAGTAGTTGCCATTCGAACCGAAAGACTCGCAATAGGCTCAAGGTGTGTTGTAGACCCGGGCCCTTGGAAAAGCGAGGAATTGGCTTGGCCTATTTCGCAAAGTTTGCCGCTGAGGGCATCCGGGGCCCATGTAGGAGCATTCCGCAGCCGCGCCCTTTGCGGCGAGGACCGCGACGGAATGGGCCCCGGATGCCCCGCTTGCGCTTGCGGATTAAAGAAGGGCCCTACTGCTCGCTGGCGCCGAGGGCCTCTACCTTGGCGTGGATGGTCTGCAGCTGCCCCGCGCCGCCGGAGAAGACGCCGATGGAGAGCATGCAGTCGCCGTAGTCCCGGCCGTTGCTGATCTTGATGTAGGCGTCGTCCACCACGCGGTTGTTGGTTGGGTCGAAGGGGTGCCAGCAGCCGCTCTGGTAGACCTCAAACCATGCGTGCGTGGCACCTTCCGCGTCGTAGACGCCGGCCACATACTTGGCCATGAGGCCCAATCCTCGGCAGACCGAGATCGCCACCTGGGCGTAGTCCTGGCACACGCCCTTGCCGGCGGCGAGCGCCTCCTCGGCCACGGTGCGCACGGTGGTGCTGCCCGGCTCGTAGGTGAGGCGGTCGTGCACGGCGCCCATGACGTAGCGGGCCTGCTCCACCGGGCTTGCCGCCCAGACGTAGCGCGAGATGTCGCGGCCCACCTCGGCGGTGAAGGCCTCGAGCGCCTCCCCCTGCTGGGTGAAGGCGCTCTGGTAGCGGTACAGCGGCTTGTAGACCTGCTTTTGGTGGCGGCTCTGGTCCACGAAGGCGATGCCGCCCACGTGGTAGGAGAAGCTCGTGTGCGGCTCCACGATACGGCCGGTCACCACCGGGTTGGCAAAGCTGTCGGTGCCGTAGGCAAGCTCGCAGGCGGGCTCCAGCGTGAACTCGAGGTCGCAGATGCGCTGCTGCGAGAGGTTGGGCGGCAGGCAGCGCAGCTGGAAGCGGTGGTCTCCCACGGGCTCGCTGAACTCCAGCGACGTCTGATAGTCAAACCTGAGCTTCCTCACGCCAGCGTACCCCCGCGCCTCCTTACGACCTCCAAGACGTCGTTCAGTCTACCCGTGACGCCTTCGCCGTAGCCGCGCGAATGCAGGTTGTAGGCAAGGTTGGAGATGAAGGAGTCGATGGGCAGGCACTCGGGGTGGCGTACGTAGCCCAGGTAAAAGACGAGCTTTCGCAGCGGGCGGTCGAGCGTGGCCTCAGAAACGCCAAAGCGGCTCCACAGCTCCAGGCGCTCCACGTACTTGCCCAAGAACAGCAGCGCCTTGGCCTCGCCGGAGCTCATGCCGTCCTCGACCGAGCCCCAGAAGGCAAGCAAGTCGTCGCGCACGGCGCGGTGGCGGGGGAGACGCGAGCAGACCTCCTTGCTCGCGCGCAGGTTGATGAGGGCGAGCTCCACATAGCTCACGGTCTCGGTGCCAAGCTCGGGGCGCAGCTCGATGGCGTTGCCAAAGGCCGCGCGCATGCTCGCGCAGACGGAGTTGGGGTCGTCGGCGTTGTACAGGATGGCCGCGACCAGGCTCTCGAGGTCCTCGCTCGGGTCAAAGGGCAAATCGAGCGCGCCGCAGAACTCGGAGAGGTCGGCAACCTCCAGATCGACGTTGGCGTCGTAGGTCTTGCCGAGCTGGCCGAGCGTGGTGTAGACGCGCTCGGAGTAGCGGCCGAGCCAGAAGAGCTGGTCGGCCTTTGCGCGGGTGATGGGCAGCGTGGCCCCTACTTCGTGAGTACCCATGTGTCCTTGAAGCCCCCTCCCTGGGAAGAATTGACAACCATCGAGCCCGGCTCGCGGGCGTAGCGCGTAAGGCCGCTCGCCCACACGCGGGTGGTCTCGCCCGTGAGGACGAAGGCGCGCAGGTCGGCCATGCGGCGGCACGGGCTGCCGTCGTCGTCGACGCTGGCGACGTCGCGGAAGCGCACGACCTCCTGGGCGATGAAGCGCCTGGGCTCGGCCTTGACGTGGTCACGCAGGTTCTCGAGCTGCTCCTTTGTGAGCGAGTCGCCAAAGACCACGCCGTAGCCGCCGGCCTCGGCGACGTCCTTGATGACGAGCTCGTGCAGATGTTCCATGACGTAGGTCATGTCGCGGTCAAACATCGGCAGGTAGGTGGGGGCGTTGTTGAGGATGGGCTCCTCGCCCAGGTAGTAGCTCACCATGGCCGGCACGAAGTAGTAGATGCCCTTGTCGTCGGCCACGCCGTTGCCCGGCGCGTTGACGATGGCGACGTTGCCGGCGCGGTAGGCGCTGATGAGGTTGGGCACGCCGATGACCGAGTCCGGGTTGAAGCAGAAGGGGTCGAGGTACTCGTCGGAGATGCGGCGGTAGACCACGCCCACCTTGTGGCGGGCGCCCGAGTAGTCCACGTAGAAGAGCTGGTCGCCGTCGACCACGAGGTCGGAGGGGTAGGCAAGCGCCGCACCGGTCTTCTCGGCCAGGTAGGAGTGCTCGAAGAAGGCGGCGTTGTAGCGGCCCGGCGTGAGGATGACCGGGATGCCGCCGCAGCTGCTGTACTCCATGGCCGCGGCGAGCAGCTCGGGGTAGTCGCGGTTGTCGCGCACGTGGTTGGCCGCGTAGACGTCGGGCGCGATGCGGCGCGTGATGCTGCGGGCGATGAGCGGGTAGGAGGCGCCGGAGGGGATGCGCAGGTTGTCCTCGAGCACCACCCACGAGCCGTCGCTGTCCTGCACGAGGTCCTCGCCGGCGATGTGAGCGTAGATGCCCGCTGGAGGCTCAACCTCGTTGATCTGAGGCAGGTAGCCCGAGCTCGAGTAGACGAAGTCCTCGGGGATGACCTTGTCGCGGATGATCTGCTTTTCCGAGTAGATGTCGCGCAAAAACGCGTTGAGGGCGCGGACGCGCTGGGCGAGGCCGCGGGAGAGCTTGTCGAACTCGGCGGCGCCGATGATGCGCGGCACCGGGTCGTAGGGGAAGATTTGCTCCTTGAAGGTGCCGTTCTTGTACAGGCCAAAGCGCACGCCGTTGCGCGCCATATCCTCGTTGATTTGGGCGCGCCGCTCGATGAGCGGGTCGAGGCCAAGCGGAATGGTCTCGTCCGTGGTGGGCGTGGGGTTGAGGGTCTCGCTCATAGGCATCACTGTCCAGGTCGGGCGCCTGGCGCGGGCGCGCCGGACGCTGGCTGCAGATGGGCCGCTAGGACCCCGTGCGGCTTGGCAGGGGCGGGACGTGTGGCGATGTCTTTGGCGATGCGTCAGCCGCGGAGCGGCTTGCGAGCGCGAGGCGTCGCCTGGGGGCCTGCCCCGGCTGCGTGCGGTGTGCGGAGAGGGAAGGGAGGAAGGGTAAAACCTCTCCGCACACCGCGCATGGCACGTATAATTGCGCCCGAAGATTGCGAGGCCGTTTCTGCGAATCCGCGTTTACAGGATGGCAAGAATGTTCTGACCTCCGCGTTACATGAGGGCGGATTTGCTGCGTGCAGCGGTCGCGCGCCATCGCCGTGGGTTCTAAGTTTGATTGCGTGCGAGAGGGGAGTGAGCATGGGAGAGGCGAACGAGGCGCTTGAGCGCGCGAAGGCGACGGGGCGCGTGCCGCTGGCGCTGCACGCTTGCTGCGGCCCCTGCTCGCTCGAGCCCGTGGCCGCCCTTCGCGAGGAGGGCTTTGAGCCCGTCATCCTGTGGGACAACCCCAACATCCAGCCGGCGTCCGAGCACGAGCTGCGCCTGGCCACCCTGCTTGCCTGGGCCGCGGACTCAGGCGTTGCCGTGATTCGCTGCGAGCGCGGCGCCGGCAGCGGCATTGTTAGCGCGCCCACGCTGGGAGAGGGCCGAGAGCGCTGGGAGCGCGTGGTGGCGCCCCATGGCTTTGACCGCGAGGCCCGCTGCCGCGCCTGCTACGCCATCCGCCTCGACGCCGCCTGCAAGGCGGCCCGCGAGCTGGGCTTTACGCACGTCTCCACCACGCTGGCGGTCTCTCCCTACCAGCTCTTCGACGCCTGCACCGAGATTCTCGAGAAGCTCGCCCGCGCCAATGGCCTTGAGCCCGTGGTGCGCGACTGGCGTCCGCTCTACCCCGAGGCCACGCGCGAGAGCCGCGAGCGTGGGATGTATCGCCAGAACTACTGCGGCTGCCGTTTCTCCGCCGCCGAGGCCACCCTCGAGCGCCACGAGCGCCGCGACGAGCGCAAGCGAGCCAAAGCCGCAGCCAAGGCCGCACAGGCTGCGGGGTAGGGGCTTACAAAAAGCGGGGAGGCACAGCCTTCAGCCGCGCCTCCCCGTTTGCTTAGTTTGTTGAGCCGCTGCTCGTTACGGCCTCTGGCCCATGCCGCCCTCGAGGGTGATGGTCTCGCCGTTCATGTACTTGAAGTCGGGGCCGCAGAGCTGCACGACCACGCGGCCGA
>CAVJWS010000111.1:0-5261 GCA_963653485.1 Prevotella sp. CAG:279 | reverse complement strand
CTGCTGAGCTCGGCGCGCGACGAGGCCGAGAGCGCCAACCGCGCCAAGACCGAGTTCCTCCAGCGCATGAGCCACGACATCCGCACGCCCATCAACGGCATCATCGGCATGGTCGACATCGCCGGCGCCTCGCCGGATGACATGGACAAGCAGGCCGAATGCCGCGCCAAGATCCGCGACGCATCCTCCATGCTGCTCGACCTCGTGAACGAGATCCTCGACATGAGCAAGCTGGAGAGCGGCAGGGTGACGCTCAGCCACGAGCCGCTGAACCTGGCCGACTCGCTTAGGAGCTCGTACGCCGTGGTGGAGCGCCTGGCGGCCGAGAAGGGCGTGAGGCTTGCGCTCGACATGAGCGGCCTGGAGCACCCCTGGGTCATGGGCAGCCCCACCACCGTGCGACGCCTCTTCCTCAACATCGTGAGCAACGGCGTGAAGTACAACCGCAAAGGCGGCAGCCTCACCGTCACGGCCGTCGAGGCTGGCTACGACGGCGAGAACGCCACCTACACCTTCACCTTTGCCGACACGGGCATTGGCATGAGCGAGGAGTTCCAGAAGCACCTGTTCGAGCCCTTTGCACAGGAGGGCGTGGCCGAGCGCACGAGCTTTGGCGGCACCGGCCTGGGCATGCCCATCACCAAGCGCCTGGTTGAGGTCATGGACGGCTCCATCACCTACACGAGCAAGCAGGGCGTGGGCACCACCTTTGTGATTGAGGTGCCGTTTGAGGTCTGCGATGCCGAGGGCAACTGCCTGCAGGACGACGGCGCCGAGGCCCCGACGCTCGAGGGCGTGCGCGTGCTTGTGGCCGAGGACAACGAGCTCAACGCCGAGATTGCCGAGTTTGTGCTCGAGCGCGCCGGCGTGGAGATGGAACTTGCCTCAAACGGCCAGCAGGCGGTGGAGATGTTTGCCGCCAGCGAGCCGGGCTACTACGACGCCATCCTCATGGACGTGATGATGCCCGTGATGGACGGCCACGCGGCCACGCGCAAGATCCGCGCCATGGACCGCGCCGACGCCAGACTGCCCATCATCGCCATGACGGCCAACGCCTTTGCCGACGACCGCATCAAGGCCAAGGAGGCCGGCATGGATGACCACCTCTCCAAGCCGTTGGACGCCCCCAAGCTGGTGAAGACGCTGGCAAGGCTCGTGCGGCGGAAATAGTTCCAAAACGGCCGCTCGTTTGGCGGAGTCGCTTGCGGATGTGATGGGCGCGGCCGGCTTTCAGGGTTACGATAAGGGCGCTGTGCCCGCGCGTTATTCGCGGCGTGGGCTACAAGTTCGATGACATGCGAGGGAGTGCGCGATGGCTGAGAAGGCCGCAGAGAACGAGGCGAACGTTAGCGCGGAGCAGAGCGGCGCGCCGGCCGCCGTGCCGGACGACAATAGCACCCTCGTTGCGGGCGGCGGGTCGTTTGCCGTGCGCCTCTCCACCGCGGCCGATCCCGGTGACGTGCGGGTGGCCACCTCCACGGGCGGCCCCGACGGCGACGGGGGCGCCGAACCTTCCAGCCTCGTGCGGCTCACCCTGCAGGAGGCCGAGCAGGAGCTCAACCGCTATCGCGACCTCTACCCCGTGGTGCGCCTGCTAGACGAGCAGACCATCAAGCACGAGTCCTTCTGCCTGCTCTGCGGCTCGGAGTGCCCCTGCATGCGCCTCGTGTGCGAGGAGGTCCTTGCAACCCGCAGGGACTCCACCAAGATGCTGCGCATGGGAGACTCGCACCACATGGCCACCGCCCGCTATGTGGAGGTCGACGGCGAGCCGCGCGTCATCCTCTACGCCCAGCCCTTCAACGTGCCCTCCGAGCAGGCCAGCGAGCGCGACCTGCTCTACCATGACGCCCTCACCGGCGTCTACAACCGCCGCTACTACGAGGACAACCTGCGCCGCGAGCGCATCGACGCCGGCGTGGCCGTCATCGACCTGGACGACTTCAAGCTCGTGAACGACACGCACGGCCACCACGTGGGCGACGAGGCCCTCAAGGCGGCCGTGGCCTCCATGAAGGAGGCCATCCGCGACGGGGACCTCATCGTGCGCACGGGCGGCGACGAGTTCCTCCTCGTGATGCCCGGCGTCCCGGCAGACTCCCTGGGCCAGCGCCTGCGCGAGATCGCCTCCAAGGTCTCGCAGACCGTGGTGCCCAACTACCCAAACATGCATCTCACCATCAGCGTGGGCGGCACCATGACGGCGGGCCATAGCATCGAGACCACCGTCCGCAAGGCCGACCATCTCATGTACGAGGCCAAGGTCAAGCGCGGCTGCGTCATCACCGATGCCGAGCACTCCGAGGGCCAGGCCCCCGCCAAGCCGCTCATCCTCATCGTGGACGACTCCGAGACCAACCGCTGGAACCTCTCGCAGATGCTCGAGGACAGCTACGACATCGTCATGGCCGAGGACGGCGAGCAGGGAATCCAGCAGCTGAGCCTGTACGGCGACAGCATCGCGGTGGTGCTGCTCGACATCGTGATGCCGGGCATGAGCGGCTTTGACGTGCTCGCCAAGATGTCGGAGGAAGGCTGGATCGAGGACATCCCGGTCGTCATGATCTCCTCCGAGAAGAACGAGGACGTGGTGCTGCGCGCCTTTGAGATGGGCGCGAGCGACTACGTGCCGCGTCCGTTCGACATGCGCGTGGTGCGCCACCGCGTGAGCAACACCATCCGCCTCTACGCGCGCCAGCGCCGCCTCACCACGCTGCTCTCGCAGCAGTACGAGGAGCGCGAGAAGGACTCGCGCATGCTGATTGACCTGCTCGCCGGCGCCATGGAGCTGCGCAACGGCGAGAGCGGCTCGCACGTGCGCCACCTGGACATCCTCACCGGGCTTCTCCTCGAGCGCCTGGTGCAGAAGACCGACCGCTACGCCCTGGGCGCGCGCGAGCGCCGCATGATCTCCATGGCGAGTGCCCTGCACGACATCGGCAAGATGGCCATTCCCGACGAGATCCTCAACAAGCCCGGCAAGCTCACCGCCGAGGAGTTTGAGGTCATGAAGACGCACACCACGCTGGGCGCCGACATGCTCGACAAGATGGGCCAGTACGACGACGATGACATGATTCGCACGGCGCGCGTGATCTGCCGCTGGCATCACGAGCGCTGGGACGGCGGCGGCTACCCCGACGGCCTGGTGGGTGATGGCATTCCCATCGAGGCACAGGTGGTGAGCCTGGCCGACGCCTACGACGCCCTTACGAGCGAGCGCGTGTACAAGGCGGCCATCCCGCACGAGCGCGCCATCGAGATGATCACCAACGGCGAGTGCGGGCAGTTCAACCCGTTGCTTGTCGAGTGCCTGCTTGACGTGAAGGACCGAATCGAGCCGGCGCTTTCATCCAAGGTTGACCCCCCCCCTCTTCAGTGATTTTGGCGAGCGGGAGCAGCGCTAGGGGATAGCGCGGCCGTGGTGGCCGGTGGGGCCCGCTCGCGCGCTGGCGCGAGCGGCTGTCCCTGGGTGCGGGCGGCCCGCGGCGGGCGGCAGGCGGCCTCGTCCGGGCCGCCGGCTCAAGAACGGGGTACGATTTGCTAGACCGGGAAGAATGACCTGTCGAAAGGTTTTGAGATGACCACTTTGCGCGAGGCTTATACGAGCATCGGTGCCGACTATGACGACGTGCTCCACCGTCTGATGGACAGCGACGACATGGTCGCGCGCTTTGCTGGCAAGTTCCTGGATGACCCGAGCATGGGCCAGCTTAACGACGCCCTCGCGGCCGGTGACGTCGAGGCTGCCTTCCGCGGCGCCCACACGCTCAAGGGCGTGGCACAGAACCTGGGCTTATCCAACCTCTATGAGCCGGCTTCTGTGCTTACCGAGTCGCTTCGTTCCGGTTCGCTTGAGGGTGCCGACGAGCTTGTCGTCCCCGTCCGCGAGCAGTACGAGGCCACCGTCGCCGCTCTCAAGAGCGCGCTGTAGGGGCTTGCGCCGCCATTCTGGGCTGCGGGGAGGAGGCGGCATGTGCGGGACGGTTGGAGAACTTGAGCTGCCCTGCGGCCTTGAGCTGCGACGCATTGACGGGCGGCTGACGCTTGTTGGCGATGGCATGGAGCTCGCCGCAGACTTTCGCGAGCTGCTCCCCCGCATCCGGCACGACCGCCTCGGCCGTGAGCTGCTTGTGAAGGCGGCTCGCATAAAAGGGCGGGCAGAGGCAACCGTCTTTGATGCCACGGCCGGCCTGGGCGAGGACTCGCTGCTGCTGGCCGCGGCCGGCTTTACGGTGACGATGTGCGAGAGCGACCCGGTTATCGCGGCGCTTTTGGCCGACGCCCTCGAGCGTGCCACCGAGGACGCCGACCTGACCGGCATCGTGGCGCGCATGCACCTCGTACGGGGCGACAGCACCGAATTGTTGCCAGCCCTGGACGGGCCGGTTGACGTGGTCTATCTCGACCCGATGTTTCCCGCGCGCACCAAGAGCGCCGCGGTTAAGAAGAAGTTCCAGCTGCTGCATAGGCTCGAGACGCCCTGCGCCAATGAATCCCAGCTCATGGACGCCGCGCTTGCCGCCAACCCGCGCAAGATCGTGGTGAAGCGCCCCATCAAGGCCCCCGCCCTCGCCGGCATCCGCCCGAGCCACTCCATCGGCGGCAAGGCCGTCCGCTACGACGTCATCGTCCCCGTCCGGGGGTAGGGCACGCTGGCTTTACGGTAGCCATATTGCGTTTTGAGGGTTAAGTCTTCGGGGCTCGGCGGAGTCTTATGGCCTGAGCTGATAACGCCGCACTTGTCTTGGCCTCTCTTGATGCGAGGCTTTGAGCTGCGTTTATATCGCTTTCACATCTAGCCTCGCCGGCTGCCTCGCAACCGTCGGCGACTGCTCGCCATGCAATTCAGGACGGCTCAGGACGAAAACGGCCATATTCCGTCCAACCGGTGTTTGATTCCTGTTAGGGCGCACGGGGGCTTTCTCAGATTCCTGGCTTTTGTGGTTTCTTTCGCCCGTACCCTCTGCTGCACGTAGGGCGTCGGCAAGGAGGGGCCATGGCGGGCAAGTTCAGGAATCTGTGGGTTAGTGCGGGCGATTCGGGCGGCATCCAGACGCTGGTGGAGAAGGACATCTGCTGGGTCTTTGACCAGTGGGCTAGCCGGGACGCCCCCTACTACGAGGAATCGGCCGAGCTGTTTGCCGAGCTCGTGAGGCCACAGGCCTGCTACGGGGCAACGCCCTCGTCGGCCGACCTCGTGGAGATGAACCTCGCCTACACCGAGTGGTTCCTCTTTGAGTTCCCGCTCCTGCGCG
>CAVJWS010000110.1:0-5668 GCA_963653485.1 Prevotella sp. CAG:279 | reverse complement strand
CCAGGTTGAACGTCGCCCAGGCCTTGGGCCAGCCGGCGTAGAAGGCCGCGTGGGTAACGGCGGCCACAAGCTCCTTGCGGGTCACGCCGTGAGCTTTGGCGTTGGCGATGTGGTGCGCGAGCGAGCTGTCGGTGATGCCCTGCGCCATGAGGGCGACCACGGTGATGAAGCAGCGCGTCTTGAGGTCGATGTCGGGGATGTTCCAGTTCTCGCCGAAAAGGACGTCGTCGTTGAAGTGGGCAAAATCGGGCGCAAAGTCGCCAAGACGGTCGCGACCTGCGGTTTGTTTGATGGTCATGGGGTTCTCCTTTGGTGGTTACTTGCGGCGTCGTCTGTTTGCGGCGTCACTTATTTGCAGCAGCGGTCGCCCGTCTCGCAGCGCAGCTGGTAGATGAGGTAGTCAAGGCACTCGAGCTTTTTCTGCTCGACATGGATGCCGTCCAAAAGCTCACGGCGATAGGCCTTGAGACGGCAGAGCTTGGCACAGGCGCTGGACAGTTTGTCCATCTCGTCAATAAATGCCTGGTCACAACCTGCGTCGCGTAGGTTGGTCAGGGTCTTGTCGTCCATCCCGATGCCTAGCGCGTGAGGTTGACCTTGGTGGTGCCTGCCAGCGCCTTCTCGCCCGGGCGGCCCTTGGGCCCCACGAGGTCGTGCGGCTGGTAGAGCTCCTCGAGGAAGTCCACCTCAGCAGGCGTGAGCTCAACGCTGAGCGCGGCCACCGCATCGTCCACGCGCTCGGGCTTGCTGCAGCCCACAATGGGTGCCTCGACGCCGCGAGCCCAGTGCCAGGCCAGCGCCACCTGTGCCATGGGCACGCCGTGCTCAGCGGCCACCTTGGCCACGCGCTCGATCACGGGCATGTCGATGGCGCGGTCGTGGTCGTACTTGTTGACCATGGTGGAGTCGGTGGTGCCGCGCGCGCTGGAAGACTCCCAGGTGGGGTGCGTGAGGTGGCCGGACGCCATGGGGCTGTAGGGGGTGATGGCCATGTCGTACTGGCGGCAGACGGGGATCATCTCGCGCTCGTCCTCGCGGTAGAGCAGGTTGTAGTGGCACTGCATGCTGGTGAACTTGGTCCAGCCGTTCTGCTCGGCCGCGACCTGCATGTTGTGCAGCTGGTAGGCGTACATGGCGCTGGCGCCGAGGGCACGGACCTTGCCGGCGCGCACGAGGCGGTCGAGCGTCTCCATGGTTTCCTCGATGGGCGTGTCGTAGTCAAAGCGGTGGATGATGTAGAGGTCCAGGTAGTCGGTGCCGAGGCGCTTCAAGCTGCCCTCGATCTCGCGCTCGATGGCCGCCGGCGAAAGCGCGCCCTCGTTGAAGTAGACCTTGCTGGCAAGGACCACATCCTCGCGGGCGACGCCGAGGTTCTTAAGCGCCGCGCCGATGTATTCCTCGCTCGTGCCGAAGCTGTAGCAGTTGGCCGTGTCGATGAAGTTGACGCCCTGCTCAAGCGCGCGCTTGATGACCTCCTGCGTGCCGGCCTGGTCGATGGTCCACTGGTGGAACCTGGGGCTGGCCTCGCCAAAGCTCATGCCGCCCAAGCAGAGCTTGGAGACCTCGATGCCGGAGTGTCCAAGAGTCGTGTACTGCATGTTTGCCGCCTTTCTTCGAATTCGCTTCTTGCTGATTCGAATATAGGCGGCGCATTGCCCTATGTTAAATGCTTATACTGACTAGTTGGATATACGTATTCCGCATATCTAGATGAGACTGCTGGCACAAAAGCGGTTCCCACGATCGTGTTTGGCGTTGCGGCAAGGCCGGCGGCCGCCGCTGTTCGGTAGGGATGGGTCTGTACTTCTTCCCGCCGAGTGAGACCGAACTTGGCAGGCGTTATATGCCCAAGCACCTCTTGAGGTCTTGAGTTGCGATCACGCGCAGACGGTCATCGTATTTGCCGAGCAGGTCCTCTAGTTCCTTCTTCATGCCGCTCACAGTTTCACGGGGTAAGGCGACCTCCATGAGCTTAAGCATGGTCGCGAAGTCATCGCCGCCGAACTTCGCGCAGTAGAGCCGCTCGTCATGCGCGCACAAGTTCCTGAAATGGGTGAGCACGTCGTAGGCCCTGAGGACCTCGTGCGGGGTAATCCTCTTATCATTCTTGGTACGAAGCGTGGTCTTGAACAGGTGCTTGCAGACGGAGTTCTGATCGCCCCTTTTCATGAGCTGGAAGAAGTGGGACATGTTTCCGAAGGTCAGGTCGTTGCAGAGCACCCATAGGGGAACCTCGCCGTACTCGGCCACATAGTGCGCGACAAAAGGGCGGGTCTTAGGGCTGATCACGAGTTTCTTGTTCAAGACTCCCATCAACTTGACCATGCTGCTCGAATGGAACGACGCCCTGTCGCCCTTGAAGGATTTGGGCGTCAGCATGTCCTTTGCGGAGCAAAACGATGCGCGATCCAAGTAGTCGGAGCAATTTCGGTGACCTTCGCAGAAGGCATAGACCGTAGCGGTCTTCAGCGCCGCCTCCGCCTGGATAAGGTAGCTGAACGTGATATGGCGGAGCTCGCGATCAAACTCGAACAGGCTGCGTACCCATTCGAAGCTGGTTCCTTGGACATAAACATCCTCCGCGCTCGACTGCATGGCCTCTCTGTCAAGGAAGGGGCCTTTGTAACCGTTAATTATCGCGTAGTAGTTCTCGCGAAGGAGGACTGCGGGGGCCTCATCGCCGACGTGCATGCCTCTGGACTCGAGGATGGCGATCTGCTCGTCGATGGTCTTGAACTCCTTCAACGCGCCCCCTTTATAAAATCAGAGGGCCGCTGTCTCCAGCGACCCTCCTTTGTCCCTGCCTCACGTAGAGTCCACAAGGACTGTTTCACTGGAATTATCCTAGACCATACGCACATCGTTTTGATTGACGATTCGGTGGAAATCTTGGAAGGGCCCTGTGGGCTCTTGAACCCAGATTTATCTTCCCGTCCGCTCCTTCTGGAAGTATTTTTGGAAGAATTATTCCGAGAAAATCCTTTTCTCGCGGTGCGCGATATTGCGCGGCAGGTCGTGAGGCCTCGCGCCGGCATCGCCACCGACCAGAGAAGGTAGCGTGTTTTGACACCCTTTGGAGCGAGATGTTGTCATGGAACTGAGGACCCTCAAATACTTCCTCGCGGTGGCTCGCGAGGAGAACATGACCGAGGCTGCCAACGTACTGCATGTGACGCAGCCCACGCTCTCGCGACAGATTGCCGAGCTGGAACGCGAGCTCGGCGTTACGCTCTTTGAGCGCACCAACCGCTCATGCGTGCTCACGGGCGAGGGCATGCGCCTACGCCAGCGCGCCGAGGAAATCCTCTCGCTCGTGAGCCAGACCGAGGCCGAGCTCGCAGACCAAGAGGGCGAGCTAACCGGTACCGTTCGCATTGGCGCCGGCGAGACACAGGCCATGCGCCTAGTGCTGCAGGTGTTTGCGGCGCTCCATCGCGACCACCCCGGCGTCACGGTGGAGCTCTACACCGGCAACGCCGACGCCGTGGAGGAGCGCCTCGAGCGCGGCCTGCTCGACTTTGGCCTACTCATTGAGCCGGTTAACCTCGAGAAATACGAGTGGCTCCGCATGCCCGATGCCGACCGTGTTGGCGTGGCGGTTGCTGCCAGCAGCGAATGGGCGGAGCTGTCGGGCGTCAGCCCAGCCGACATCGCCAAGATGCCGCTGCTACTCAGCTCGCGAACCTCAAACAAGGCCATCGACATCGCTTCCTGGTCTGGCGGAGCCATCTCGCCAGAAAACCTCAGCGTGGTCGGCCGCTTTGACCTGCTGGGAAATGCCGCGCATCTAGTGCGCACTGGCGAGGCGTGCGCCATGGGCATCGACCACCTGCTGCAGCTTGGTGGCTCTGACCTGCGATTTATTCCCCTTGACCCGCCGTTGGAGATCGGTTCGTTCCTCGTCTGGAAGAAGTACCGCCTCCGCAGCCGCGCCTGCGAGGAGTTCCTCATGCGCTTGAGCGCAGTCTGCGGGGAGGCGTAGGCGTGAGGCTCTGCTCCATCTGTCGTTGAGCGAATCCGGCACACGCGCCGTTCTCGCTCAACGGAAGACCCTCTTGGCCGCAAACGGCAGCGCCAAGCAGCCGTTACCCAAAAGCGCGGCGCCCGTCCAAGTAGACGGGCGCCCTGCTTCTTTGCCAGGCACTCCCCCTACAGGTCCTTGATGTAGAAGTGGTCCATCGTAGTGTGGTTGGCGACAACCGGCTCCACGGCCTTGTAGCCAAGCTTCTCGTAGAGGTGGAGGGCTGCCTTGAGGGCGGAGTGGGTCTCGAGGTAGAGGTGCTTGTAGCCCAGCTCGCGGGCGCGGTCCTCGATGAGAAGCGCCAACCTCGTGCCCAGGCCGTGGCCCTTGGCGGCATCGGAGAGGTAGAGCTTCTGCAGCTCGGCCGTGTCCGCAAGCGGCTCAAACTCCGCAAGGCCGGCGCCGCCGAGGAGGGTGCCGTCCTCGTCGATGGCCACATAATAGGAGCGGCGCGCGGGCTCGGCGTCATAGAACGTGCTCAGGTGCATGATCTCCGGGTCGAAGTAGGCCGTACCGGGAATGTCCAGTCCAAAAGCCTTGAGGTTCTCGCGGGCGATGGTGCCCATGGTCTCATCGTCGGCCGCAGTGATGCGCCTGATCGTCACGTCGCTCATATGCTCCCCTAGTCGTCCAGGTCGAAGAGGCTCTTCATGTCCTCTTCTTTCAACGAGGCGCCGGAACACGGCAGCTTGGCCGCGCAGAACTTCTCCACGTAGGCGTCCGGCCCGAGGAATTCCTCGAGCTTGCCCACCGAGACCACCGCGCGGCCCTTCTTGGAGGTGAGCGCCTGCACGCCCTGGGTGTTGTTGGTGGTCTTGGTCTTCAGCAGCGAGGTGTTGAAGTTCATCAGGCGCTGGTCGTTCGTGGTCAGCGCCACGTCCCGGTCTTCCTTGAGCACCGTCGCAAAGAGCAGCTTGCTGCCGCCGTAGATGGCGTTCTTGAGCTTCTTGCGGTTGGTCTTGGTGGCGTATCCGGAGAGCGCCACGCGCGCCACACGCCCGTTCTCAAAAACAAATAGCAGGTCAGCCTTGTAGTCCTCGGGGTCGATGACCCAGATGACGTTCTCGTCGGCCTCCATCTCCAGGTCGGTGGCGAGGAAGGAGCCGAGCTGCGCGGCCTTGGTGTCCTCAAACTGGGATACCTTGCACTTGTAGACCTGGCAGCGGTCGGTGAAGACCAGCAGGTCGTGCGTGTTGGAGGACGGGAACTCGATGAACGCCTCGTCGCCGTCCTTGTACTTGAGGCTCGCCGCGCGCGAGAGCACGCGGTCGGTCATCTTCTTGAGGTAGCCGTGGGCCGAGACCATGATGGTGACCGGGTACTCCTCCACCTCGGGCTCCAGGCTCACCTCCACCACGTCCTCGGGCGAGACGAGACCCGTCTTGCGCGGGGTCACGTGCTTCTTGTTCACCGCGGCCAGCTCGCCACGGATGACGTCCTTGATCTTCTGCTCGCTACCCAAGGTGGCCTTGAGCTCGGCAATCTCGGCCTCGAGCTTCTCGATGTCCTTGGTGCGGTTGAGGATGTACTCCTCGTTGATGTTGCGTAGCTTGATCTCGGCCACGAACTCGGCCTGTGTCTCGTCGATGCCAAAGCCGGCCATGAGGTTGGGCACGACGTCGACCTCGAGCTTGGTGCCGCGGATAA
>CAVJWS010000109.1:0-5781 GCA_963653485.1 Prevotella sp. CAG:279 | reverse complement strand
CCGAGCTCAACGAGCGCATCGCCGGTATCGTCGCCCGCGAGCAGGAGCTTCGTGCTCAGATTGACGCCATCGTGGCGGATCTTGAAGGCGAGGTGGCATAGCTTTGTCGAAGATAGATGACATGATTGCCGAGCTCTGCCCCGACGGGGTGGAGTACAAGAAGCTCGGTGAGCTGGGCACGTTCACTCGCGGGAGCGGTATCCAGAAGAAGGATTTCGTAGCCGAGGGCAAGCCCTGCATTCACTATGGACAGATCTATACGAGGTTCGGGCTCTTTACGGACCATGCGCTTTCTTGCATTCCAGAGGCGCAGTTCGATAAGTGCAAGAAGGCCAATCCTGGAGATGTAATCTTTGCAATCACCAGTGAGAACATCGAGGACGTATGCACTCCTCTCGTATGGGAGGGCAAGGATACCGTTGCTATCAGCGGCCACTCCTGCTCGTTTCATTCCGAGCTGATCGATCCCCGGTTTCTTGCTTACGCTGCAACCGGCCAGGAATTTCAAAAATCGAAGGCGCGCGTAGCTAAGGGAACCAAGGTTATAGAGGTGGCGCCTGCAGACCTTGCCCGTGTCGAAATCCCCGTACCACCGCTTGAGGTTCAGCGGGAAATCGTTCGCGTACTAGACTCCTTCGCGGAGCTGGAGGCGGAGCTGGAGGCGGAGCTGGAGGCAAGGAAGCAGCAGTACGCCTACTATCGCGACAAACTCCTCAGCTTTGATAGAGAGAGAGTTCCGTGGCTAAGGTTGGAAGCTATGGCATGGGTTGGCTCCTCTCGCCGTGTTCTAAAACAAGATTTGAAATCCGAGGGTATTCCGTTCTTTCGTGGTACGGAGGTGGGAAGGCTTGCGGAGAAGAAAGCCATTGCGCCGACTTTATTTCTCGGCGAAGGTCAGTACGAGGAGGTTAAGCGCGCTACGGGCGTGCCCGAGATTGGGGATATTCTGCTCCCCTCAATATGCCCGGACGGCAGGGTTTGGCTTGTCGATACGGAAGAGAAGTTTTATTTGAAAGATGCTCGCGTTCTCTGGGTTAGGCCCAATCGCAAGATGGTCGTTCCGTCGTTCTTGCGCTACACGCTCTCATATCAGTTGATTCATAGCTACGAGAGATATGCTTCGGGCGGTTCATTCGCAGAACTCAAGATTGCTTCGCTTAGAACCGTTGAAATTCCCGTCCCACCCCTCGAGACCCAGCAGAAAATCGTCGACATCCTCGACCGTTTTGATGCCCTCACTACCTCGCTTACCGACGGCCTCCCTGCCGAGATCGCCGCACGCCGTCAGCAATACGAGTACTACCGCGACAAGCTCCTCTCCTTTCCATGTAAAGACAGCTAGGACTCCTCATGCTTTACGAAGCCGATTCTCTAAACGCCTGCCCTTCCTACTCTGTGCTCCTGGAAGGTCCAAGCTCCACTGTGTGCGCCGAGGCGCCCGCCATCACGCGCTCTTCAGCCGCCTACCAGTCGGAGGCGCAGCTCGAGGATGAACTCATCCAACAGCTCTGCGACCAGGGCTACGAGCGCGTAGCGCCAAAGAGCGAGGACGAGCTCATCGCCAACCTGCGCCGACAGATCGAGCTTCTCAACGGCATCGAATTCATAGATGAAGACTGGCAGCGCTTCTTTGGCGAGGTCATCGCCAACAAAGCCGAGGGCATCGTGGAGAAGACCCGGCGCATCCAGAAGAACCCGGTCATCGACTTCACGCTTTCCGACGGCACGCTCAAGAACGTGATGCTGCTCGACCGCAACCACATCTACAAGAACCGCCTGCAGGTCATGAACCAGTACGAGGCCAACGAGGGCTCGCACAAGAACCGCTACGACGTCACCATCCTGGTCAACGGCCTGCCGCTTGTGCACATCGAGCTCAAGCGCCGTGGTGTGCCCCTGCGCGAGGCCTTCAACCAGATTGAACGCTACCAGCGCGAGAGCTTCTGGTCCCAGTCGGGCCTCTTCGAATTCGTGCAAATCTTCGTCATCTCAAACGGCACGCACACCAAGTACTACTCCAACACCACGCGCTGGCAGAAGACCGAGAACGTCCGCCGCGGCAAGAAGTCCTCGGCAAGCTTTGCCTTCACCAGCTGGTGGTCCGACGCCGAAAACCACAAGATTGCCGACCTCGTGCCCTTTGCGGCGTCGTTCCTCACGCGTGGCACGCTGCTCATGGTGCTCACGCACTACTGCGTCTTTGACGTGACCGACACGTTGCTCGTCATGCGCCCATACCAGATTTGCGCCTGCGAGCGCATCCTCAACCGCATCCTCATCTCCGAGTACGACAAGAAGAAGCTCGGCACGCTCGCGGCGGGCGGCTACGTCTGGCACACCACAGGATCCGGAAAGACGCTCACCTCCTTCAAGACAGCGCAGCTCGCAGCTGGTATGGAGGGCGTGGACAAGGTGCTGTTCGTCGTGGACCGCAAGGACCTCGACTACCAGACCATGAAGGAATACAACAAGTTCCAGGAAGGCGCCGTCAACGGCTCCAAGAATACCCGCGCCCTCGCCGCCAACCTCGAGGCGCCGCTCGGGCAGAAGAAGATCTGCGTCACCACCATCAACAAGCTCGCGGTCTACCTCAAGCGCCCGGAGGGGAAGCAGGAGATCTTCGGCCGCCACACCGTGCTCATCTTCGACGAGTGCCACCGCTCGCAGTTCGGCGAGATGCACAAGGCCATTACCAGGGCTTTTAAGAACTACCATCTCTTTGGCTTCACGGGCACGCCCATCTTTGCCCAGAATGCCGGCGCGGGCAAAGACCCCAACCTGCGCACAACCGCTCAGGCGTTTGGCGACTGCTTGCATACCTACACTGTGGTGAATGCCATCGACGATGCCAATGTGCTGCCCTTCAAGGTCGATTACGTAAGCACCTTCCGGCGCAAGAACGACGACACTAAGGTTAAGGTCGAAGCCATCGACACTGACTCCGCCTGGCAGAAGCCCGAGCGTCTGCGCAATGTGGCAACCTACATCCTCGACAACTTTGACAGCAAGACCAAACGCACGGGACAGGCCTACTCCATCAAAGGAACGGCGCGTCGCGGCTTCAACGCCATCCTGGCGTGCGACTCCGTCAAGTCGGCGGAGTCCTACTACCGCGTGCTGCGCGAGATGATTGGCCAGCGTGAGGGACGCAAGCTCAAGATTGCCACGATTTTCTCCTTCGCCCCCAACAGCGCTGAGGATCCAAACGGCTTCATTGACGACGAAGAGCTCGACTGTGAGGGCATGCCCCAGGCAGACCGTGAGTTCCTCGACAGTGCCATCCAGAACTACAACGCCATGTTCTCTACAAGCTTTGGTACTGATGCCCAGGGCTTTGACGGCTACTACAAGGATGTCAGCCGCCGCATGAAGGGCGAGGACGTTGATGGCAAGCCGCTTCCACAGGCAGAGTGCCTTGACCTGCTCATCGTGGTTGACATGTTCCTCACAGGCTTTGACGCTAAGACGCTCAGCACTTTGTGGGTCGACAAGAACCTACGCATGCACGGCCTTATCCAGGCGTTCAGCCGCACCAACCGCATCCTCAACTCGGTCAAAACCTTTGGCAACATTGTGTGCTTCCGCAACCTGCAAGAGAACGTAGACGAGGCCGTGGGGCTCTTCGGCGACCCCAAGGCCGGCGGCATCGTCCTGCTCAAGCCCTACGAGGTCTACTTCGAGGAGTACGAAAAGAAACTCGCCCACCTGCGCGAGGCGTTCTCGTTCGACGCCCTCGCCGAGCCGTTGGGCGAGGCGGCGGAGCGCGACTTCATCAAGACCTTCTCGGCGCTGCTGCGCCTGCGCAACATCCTCACGAGCTTCGATGCCTTCGAGGCCGACGACACCGTGGACGCGTGGGAGCTGCAGGACTACCAGAGCGTCTACCTCGACCTGCGCGACAAGTACCGCGAGCGCGAGCGGGCGCAGAGGGAGTCCATCGCCGACGACCTCGTGTTCGAGATGGAGCTCGTGCGCCAGATCGAGGTGAACATCGACTACATCCTCATGCTCGTGGAGCAGCGCCACGGCGACAACGAGGCCGACCGCGAGATCTCCGAGCGCATCCGCAGCTCCGTGGCGGCGTCGCCGGAGCTGCGCGACAAGCAGGACCTCATCGACCGCTTCCTCAAAATGGCGGGCTTCGGCGACGCGCCCGCTGAGTTCGTGATTGACCCGAACGCCAGCGAGGAGGAACGCCATGCCGTGGTGAGCGAGCAGTGGCGCAAGCACGTTCGTGACTCCATGGAGTCCGAGCTTGATGGCATCATCGCCTCCGAAGGCCTCAAGCCCGAGGAGACCCGCGCGCTCGTGAGCGAGGCCTTCGAGACGGGCAGCGTGCCGCAGGAGGGCACCGCTGTAGCGAGGATCCTGCCGCCCGTATCGCGCTTTGCTAAGGGCAACCCCCAGGCCGAGAAACGCCATCGCGTGACCGCCCTGCTCTCCGCCTTCTACGAGCGCTTCCGCAGCTTCACCACGAGGTACCCCATGCAGCCAGACGACCAGAAAGCAGGCGAGTGACATGACCATGCCCAAGTGGCACCAGACGATGCGCCCCACGCTTGAGGCGCTGGCAGCGGCCGCGCCCGCCACGCTCACCAGCGCCGACGTGCGCGCCGCGCAGGTCAAGGCCTTCTCCATGACGGACGAAGAGGCGGCTGAGCGCCTTTCGAGCGGGCAGCTCAGGCTCAGCAACAGAATGGGCTGGGGCATCACCGACATGGCCAAGGCGGGCCTCGTCGAGTACGGCGAGAAGGGCGGAACCTACCGCATAACCGACGCGGGGCACGCTTTTCTCGCGCAGCACGCCGGACCGATCACCGCCCGCATGCTCTACGAGAACTGTCCCGCCTTCAAAGAGTGGAAAGACGCTTACAAGGCGGCGAAGAAGCAAGGGGCCAAGGAGGTTGCCGCCGTCGAGGAAGACGCCGAGGATCTGCAGGCATCACCGCTGGAATCCATAGAAGCCGCCAGCAAGCAGCTGCGCGATGCCCTGGCAGACGAGCTTATCTTAAAGATCATGGGCAAGGACCCGTATTTCTTCGAACACCTGGTGGGCAGCGTCCTTGTGGCGATGGGCTACGGCGAGTCCCTCGAGGCGAGCGCCGCCGTCACGCAGAAGAGCGGCGACGAGGGCATCGACGGTATCGTCAAGGAGGACCGCTTAGGCTTTGGCGCTATTTACTACCAGGCAAAACGTTGGGATCCTAACCGCACCGTGGGCAGGCCGGACGTCCAGGCGTTCGTCGGCGCCCTCTCCGGCAAGGGGGCATCCAAGGGCCTCTTCATCACCACGGCCAGCTTCTCGCAGGAGGCGCGGCGCTACGCCGAGTCGCTCCACGCCCAGAAGGTCGTCCTTATCGACGGCAACCAGCTCGCCAAGCTCATGATCGAGTACAACGTGGGCGTGAGCACCCGCGCAGTCTACGAGGTCAAGGCTCTGGACAGCGACTTCTTCGAGGACGAGTAGCCGGTGCGGCGGACGGCCTTGTAAGAATCGGGGTTGTCTGATGCCTCGGGGGCTTCTCGCTTGCAAAACGCGGGGTTGTCTGATGGTCGGCGGGCTTCTCGCTTTCAAATCGCGGGGTTGTCTGATGTTTTGCTTTCAAAAGAAAGGCTTGTCTGATTCCAAATCATCAGACAAGCCTTGAAATTGAAAGGGAGAAGCCCTTCTCGTATCAGACAACCCTTGATTTTGAAAGCCGCGCCCCGGGCGCCGCCGCCTTGCTCTACTCGATGAACCCGACCTGGGCGCTTACGCGCTCGATCGCCTCGTCCTTACGG
>CAVJWS010000108.1:0-5784 GCA_963653485.1 Prevotella sp. CAG:279 | reverse complement strand
GGCTACCGCATCGACTACCTGCGCGAGCACATCGAGCAGATGGGCGAGGCCATCGCCGACGGCGTCGACCTCATGGGCTACACGATGTGGGGCTGCATCGACCTCGTCTCCGCCTCCACCGGCGAGATGAAGAAGCGCTACGGCTTCATCTATGTGGACAAGGACAACGACGGCAACGGGACCCTCGCTCGCAGCAAAAAAGACTCCTTCTACTGGTACAAACAGGTAATCGCGACCAATGGCGCGGACCTCTCGTAATAGAATGAACAATAGTAATAACCAGCAGCTAAAAGCGCATGAAGCGCCTCTTTGCGCTTAAGACGACCCAATCAAAGGAGACAACATGGGACTGTTCGACGCATTCAAGAAGAAGGCCGCTGAGCCCGCCAAGCCGGCTGCCCCCGCCCCCGTCGAGGCCCAGGCCGCCGCAGGCGTCCTGTGCGCCCCCGTCAGCGGCAAGGCCATCAAGATGACCGACGTGCCCGACCAGGTCTTTGGCTCCGAGATGATGGGCAAGGGCTGCGCCGTGTGGCCCAACGCCGACGTCGTCTACTCCCCCGTCTCCGGCACCGTCAGCGTTCTCATGCCCCACGCCGTGGGCCTCGTGAGCGAAGACGGCCTCGAGGTGCTCTGCCACGTGGGCGTCGACACGGTTGACATGGAGGGCAACGGCTTCACCAGCCTTGTGGCCAAGGGCGACACCGTCGCCGCCGGCCAGCCCGTCATCAAGATCGACCGCGAGAAGATCGCCGCCGCCGGCCACCCGGACTGCGTCGTCCTCATCGTCTCCAACACCGCCGAGTACGCCAGCGTCGAGATGCTCGTCGAGCCCGAGGCCACCGTCGAGGCCGGCCAGGCCGTCGTCAAGGCCACCAAGTAGGGCTTGCGGCCACGCGGCCACGCAGAGCGGCCGCGACATAGCGCAAACGCCTCAAGAGGGGTGCGATTCACCGCGAATCGCACCCCTCTTCTCATGCCGCGGTTCTGCCGTCGGCGCACGAAAGTTTACGTGGTCGTTTCGGCAGCAGGCTGGTTCTCGCCGCCATGTCGCAGGCTGCCAAAACAAGCTTCGACAAGCCGTCTACGCAGAAACACCGCTTCCCGACGGTCGAAAATACCTCACCACACGTTAATTGCGTGCAGCCCCCTGCCCTACAAGCCGGGTTTGCGGGTGTAGGGAAACGAGGCCCGGATGAACTCCATGCTGTGGTCGTAGTCGCCGGCGATGAAGCAGCCGTAGAGGGCGTCGAGCATGTATTGCACGCTGATGTGCGAGGCAAACTGCGTGATGCGATGCAGGGTGGATTCCGAGTCGCCCACCAGCAGGTAGGCGGCAAGGCCGGGGTTGCGGCGCTTGGCCATGGGCGCGCCGATGAGGATGGCCGGCACGCCGCGCTGGGCCAGCACGGGCAGCAGCTGGTCAAAGAAGGTCGTCACGCCCGAATACGAGATGAGCAGCGCCACGTGGGTGTCGTCCGAGCTCAGGGCCGAACGTATCTTGCGTTCCTGGCCCTCGTGGCAGACGGCCTGCCGCCCGGCGGAGAGCATGCGGTCAACGAACATCTGGGCCGGGTAGAGGTTGTGGCTCTCCGTGTAGACGTCAACCACGGCGGCGTCGCGCACGAGCGTGGCCGCGCGGTTGAGCTCCTCCAGGTCGAGCGTCTCCAACGTCTCCGAGATGGAGCCGGCATAGAGGGCCTTGAGGTCGCGCGTGACGCGGGCGGCGTCGGCGCCCGGCTCGAAGGGAAAGTCAAAGTCGACGTCGTCGTCGCGCTCCCCCGCCGCCTGCGCACGGGCAAGGGCGACCTTGAGCTCCTTGTAGCCCTCGAGCCCGAGCTTCTTGCAGAGGCGGTGCACCGTGGCGATGGACGTGGCCGAGGCAGACGCCAGCTCCTTGATGGAGAGCGACTGCACGCGCTCACCCAAGGCAAGCACGGAGCTCGCAAGCTGCGCCTCGGTGGGCGTGAGGCCCTTGGCGTCCTTGAGCCGGCGACGTACGTCCATGATGCCCCCCTACACTTGCGTACCAGAATGTGTCAGCCAAACTATAGGACATATCGCAAGCTGGGAAAATGCCACATTGACTTGCTGATACCTCTAGGCATATTAGAGACGGGCGCGTTTGCGCGCAGGCACGGGCTCCTCGCGCAAACACAGATTCTGACAGTTTAGATAACGGGCGATGGTTTAACTGCGCCCACCTGCTGAATCCTGTGTCCAACTCCAGCAAATGGTGGGCCACCCTAGCGAGCAGACCAGATTAGAGCAAAGGGAACCTTTATCTAGCAGGAGCGATATGGTTACGTCTTTGCAGCCAAACGATGCAAGCGCCTACAGGTACATGCTGTCCAGCAGCCTTGTGCCGGATGTGGTGCGGAAGACGTTCTTGCGGAAGGCCTCGATTGCCGAGCGAGAATAGCCACTCTCGCTTGCGTTAATCAAGTAGTCAGCCTCGAGCAAGATTTGGTAATCAAGGCCCTCGACGCCCTCGTAGGTGTGGTGGTGAGCCGCCAGCCAGCTGATGCGCTCCACGTCCTCACGGGCGACGGGAAGGTCCTCAAAGAAGGCCTCCACCAGCGCCGGGCTCTCCAGCTCCTGGTTCTTGCCAAGGGTATTGCCGTACTTCTCGCGGCACAGCGGGCAGGCGATGTCGTGAATCACGGCAGCGAGCTCCAGAACCTGCTGCGTGTGGGCGTCCAACCCCTCCAGCTCGCCAATGGTCTTCGCAAAGCCCCACACCTTGAGGAAATGCTCAACATTGTGCAGGTTGCCGTCATAGAACTCAACCATCTTCCGCGTAGCCTCAGCAACAACCATCGTCTTCTCCTCACAAACGCCAGCATATTAGTGTCAGGTGCAGTTAAATCAACGTTCGACCAGGCTCAAAGCAGACGTTTGAGCTCAAATTACACGACCAAGGTCGGCCTTGTCGCAACTAAGACGACTAGAGTCCTCGCCTACAGCTCCGCACCCGAGGCGGAGATGGCCTTGAGGATGGCCTCTTGCATGACGTCGGCGGCTAGGGTGCCCACTACGTTGACGTCGGCCGAGGTGGTGCCCACCGAGGCGGCGTAGATGGTGTCGCCGTCGGCCATGGTGCCAACCGGGCGGATGCAGCGGCCGTAGGCGTTCCTCGTCATGGAGGCCACCTTGTTCATCTCGGCCTTGGTAAGGCCGGCGTTGGTCACGACGATGCCGATGGTGGTGTTGCCCGTGAACATGTCGGTGCTCTTGCAAATCTTGTAGAGCTCGGCGCGGGTGTCCAGAAGCTCGCTGCCGTCCTCGCTCCTGAGGCCGGCCACCGGCCGTCCCGTCTTAGGGTCGATAACGTCACCCAGGGCGTTCAGTGTCACGATGGCGCCCACCTTGAGCTCGCCCACCTGGGCCGCGAATATGCCCAGGCCCGAGTTGGAGCAGCGCTCCATGCCGCAGATCTTGCCCACGGTGGCCCCGCAGCCGGCGCCTACGTTGCCGCTCGTGGGCTTGTTGGCCTCGGCGTCCACGCAGGCGGCGTAGCCCATCTCCGCGCTGGGGCGCACGCTGGCGCTGCCCAGGCCCAAGTCGAAGATGCACGAGCCACAGACGAGTGGCACCGCGGCAAAGCCGGTGTCGTAGCCCATGCCGCGCTCTTCCAGGTAGCGCATGACGCCGTCGGCCGCGGCCAGGCCAAAGGCCGAGCCGCCCGCGAGCATGATGGCATTGACGGGGTTGTCGGCCGTGGTGGGGTCTGCCAGGTGGGTCTCGCGCGCGGCCGGGCCCCCGCCCGAGACGTCGACGCCCACGCGGGCGCCCGCCTCAAAGACGGCCACGGTCACGCCCGTCTTGGCCACGTCGTCCTGCGCGTTGCCCACGCGCAGGCCCTCGATCTGGGTGATCTCAATCTCTTCAAAGAGTTCGTTGGCCATGGGTCTCTCCCCCTCCAGCTTTGTCTATGCCTCTTGCCCGAAGGCAATTAGGCGCAGGTGGCAAGCGCTACTCGTTACGGCTCGGCTTGCCGCGCCAGCCCCAAGCTCCATTGTAGGGCCTCCCGCGGGACCGCCGCGATGATGCCGGACACGCGAGCCCCTCCGCTGGCGCAACCCGGTCGCGCTCGCAAGCCACCGCACAAGGCGCGGGCGCAGCCTGGCGTGGCCTCTCAAGCCACCGCACAAGACGTTGGCGCGAAGCGCATGCATCATATGCGCCCCGCGCCTACAATCTCCTACTGCACTATGTGGGTGCTGGCCTTGGAACCGAAGAGGTCCTGGATGCGCGCCATGAGCATCACGTTCTTGGCATCTACGCGCTGCGGCACCTCCATGCGCAGGCGCTCGCCGTTCTCGTAGACCACGTAGATCTCCACGAGATCCATACCGGGATGCAGCGACAAGACCTCGTGGAGCTGCACAAGCATCAGGCGGGTAAGCGCGCTCGCCTCGATCATGATCTCGAGAATCTTGAGCTTGTTGGTCTTCTCGGACAGCTCGAGCGGCTCCACCGCCGTGGCGAGGAACTGGTCTCCGCGGTCGCTCCTCTCGATGCGGCCGAGGATGCGCACGAAGACGTCGCCCACTTGCTCGCCGGTCTGGGCGTCGGTCTGCCCGGCCAGCACGGCCGCGGCCTTCTTGTATGCCTTGGGGAAGACCACCACCTCAAGCTTGTTCTCCATGTCCTCCAGGATGACGGTGGCCATGGGCTTGCCCTGCTTGGTGGTGCGCTTCTGCAGGCTCGAAACCATGCCGGCCACCCAGAACGGCTTCTCGCCGCCCACGTCAACGTGGCGCACCTCGCCGGTGACGGTGGTCTTCTCGTAGCCGTTGAGCACTTCGGTCAGCGAGTAGTCGCGCGCCTTGGAGAGCGCGTACTCAAAGGGGCGCAGCGGGTGGTCGGAAATGTAGAGGCCCAAGACCTCTCGCTCCTGGAGAAGCATGAGCGCACGGTCCCACTCCACCGTGCTGGGCTCTGGCACGTTGTCCTCAAAGCCGGAGCCCTCGACGTCGCCATAGAGGTCGAACATGGAGATCTGGCCGGCCGCGCGCTCCTTCTGGCGCTTGCTCGCCGCATCGAGGATGTTAGCCGGGTTGTTCTTGTCGACGAACTCCATGAGCTGGCGGCGCGGGTAGCCGGTGGAGTCGAAGGCGCCGCCCTTGATGAGGGCCTCGATGACGCGGCGGTTGGCCGTGCCGGTGTCCACGCGCTCCACCAGGTCGTGCAGGTTCTTGAAGTTGCCGCCGCGCTCGCGCTCGGCGATGATGGCCTCGGCCACGCCCTCACCCACGCCGCGGATGCCGGCCAGGCCAAAGCGCACGCCCTCCTTGGTTGCCGTGAACTCCTTGCCGCTCTCGTTGATGTCTGGCGGCAGCACCTGGATGCCATCCTGGCGGCAGGCGCTCACGTAGTGGACGATCTTGTCCGTCTTGCCCGTGTAGGAGGTGAGCACGGCCGCCATGTACTCGTTGGGGTAGTGGGCCTTGAGCCAGGCCGTCTGCATGACGAGGATGGCGTAGCCCGCCGAGTGGGACTTGTTGAAGGCGTAGGAGGCGAACTCGAGCACGTCGTCCCAGATGCGCTGGGCCGTCTCGCGCTTGTAGCCGTTCTTGACCGCGCCGTTCATCCAGTGGTCGTAGGTGGTCTCGTCAGAGCCGTCCTCCCAGTGCATCACCGTGGAGGTGAGCAGCTTGATCTTCTTCTTGGCCACGGGCTTGCGGATGCGCGAGTCAGACTCGCCCTTGGAGAAGCCGCACATGGCAACCGAGATGAGCATGACCTGCTCCTGGTAGACCATGGTGCCGTAGGTCTCGCCCA
>CAVJWS010000107.1:0-5835 GCA_963653485.1 Prevotella sp. CAG:279 | reverse complement strand
GGGTCAGCCCGTGGGAGAGCAGGTCGCCGCTGACCGACGACGGGCATTTGCCGTAGCGGGAGGCCCCGGGGCGCAGGCTCCGGGGCCTCCCTTGCGTTCGCGGGCGCCGCGGGCCGTGCGCGTCCGCGACGTGCGCGACGCGCGCGCTGCGCGCGCCGCGCGGGGCATGCGGCTCGGGGGCACCCCCGCGTCCGCGGGCGCAGCCTCCGTCTGCGGTCTCCCTTTGTTGGGGCGGTTCTTGACGATGCCGTGTTTCATGCTGAAGCTTGTTAGAATCCGGTGCTTCTGCGTTAGGTTTAGCTGGCGGGCTTGCTGCTCCGTCTGATTTGTCGGCTGATTATCTCGACTCGGTTAATCATTGGACGGTCTTTGTGCGGCCTCGGTTTAGCTTTTCCGAGGAGTACATGGGCTTATCCGAGCTCCGGTGTTCGCTTGTTGATGGCATCGGCTTCGTTATATCTAGTGCTTTGTTTACACTGCTTGCCCTACGCACGTGCATGTCTGCGCCGCGCGTAGGACGCGGGTGCGCTGTGTGATTCAGCGACGCTACCTCGTATCCGTGTGTAGCTTCTTATCGGTCGGCTCATTTGCCTTGGCGCCGTGCTTGCCGTTCGTTTGGAGTTGTGGCTTAGATGAGGGAAAGCGCTAGATAGGACGCGACGCCGGCTACGCAGCACCAGAGCATAGAGTTGGTGCGCCAGGCGGTGATGACTACTGCGCCGACGGCAACGATGGGCATAAGACCCGTCCACATCCCGGATGCAAACATCGCGGGTGAGAGCAGGTCATTAGCGACCAGTGCGGCGAACGCTGCTGGTGGGATATAGCCAAGGGCGTCTACCACGCCGTCTGGCAGCGTGCGCCCGCGCAGGGCAAAGTTTGGCAGGACTCGGCAGGCGAAGATGACCCCGAACGAGACTGACCATATGACGAGGAACTCGCTAGCGCTCATGTGGGGCGCCCTTCTCGGACGTAGTAGTCGTGGAGTATGAAAGGCTGCCTCTGCGGCCTTCTGGGAACTTCTGAGAGGCCATTCCGGCCGCAACGCCTGCTAGCGCTGCTGCGGGTACTGCGGCGCCTGAGAAGCCGTTCCATTTGCAGATGACAACCACTGCTGCCGCGGCGATGGATGCGGCAGCCGTTCCGAGCCTATGCGGTTGGGACCACAGCAGGTAGATGAACAACGATGTCATGGCAAAGCTTGCGAGGGCCGTGGGGACGTCAACCGCGGCGCCTAACAGGGCTCCGGCGACGACGGATACCGTCCAGGTGGCCAGCAGGGTCAGGTTGAGCGCGATGGCGTGCGTGGCCGTCCAGGCTGGGCCTTCGGCGAGCTTGGAAAGCGTGATGCCGTAGGCTTCCTCGGAAAAGCAGCTTGTGATGGCGAGCGACTGACGCTTGCCAAAGCGCTTGAGGTGGGGCGCCAGGGAGGCTGAATACAGCGCGAAACGCGTAGAAATAGCAGCTACAGAGGCCAGAAGCGAAGGAATGGGCGTTGCGGCCAGCCAAAGGTTGCTAATCATGAACTGGCCGCCGCCAGAGAGGTAGGTGGCCGAGAGCAAGCCTGCCATCCATGGCTCCATGCCTGCTTTTGCCGCAAGGACGCCGCACGGCATGCCAACGGCCACATAGGAGAGCATCACCGGCCAAGCGATGCTAAAGACTTCTCGCGCAATGGGTGCGGCGGACGCGTTGGGCCCGCCTGCGTTTGGGGTCGCGGTAAACCCGCTCGTTGAGGTGGAGAAACTGAAGCCGCTTGCATTTCCACTTTTCGGTGCGGAGCAAGTGCGGGCAGCGTCGTCGCTCTTGACTGTGGGGGTAGCGGCTGCGTATCTGGCGTTTCCCTGCGATTGAGCGGAGCCAGCCGAGTTGCGGCTTACGGCGGGGCTGATCGCGGTTCCCCTTGCGCTTTCGCCGGGCAATTCTGTGACGCCCTTCTTTTCCTGCTTCAAAGCCCTGCCGAACCTCTCGTCTTGCAAAAGAAAGCCATGGCAGAGGCGGCTTTTGCGTGCGCATGCGTCTGCCTGGCCGTGTAGCTGCGGTTTATTGGTAAGAAGATACTACTTGAGCACGCCTAGAACAACAGAAAACCAAGTTAGTTACTAGGTAATTAGGTAGTAGCTTCTTTTGAGATGGACTAAGCCGGAATTGACTCCGCGCTCAAGCGCTTCGACGGCGTTGAGCTGCATCGTTTATTGTCCTCTAGCTCGAGTATGCTGGATGATAAGAAGGTTGGCGTGTTTTACTTCACTTCGGATACGCACTTTGGGCGCTCGGCCGTGCTTTTCATCTGGGTAGGAGTCAGGGCATTGACCCTGGGATTTGGAGAACAGCGGATGCCCTTGCGATGGCTGCCTTGGCAGCACTACGTGTGGGTTTCTTTTCGTCTGCGTAGCAGCCAGGGTATCGACCCTGGTATTTGAAGAACGGCGGATGCCCTTGCGATGACCGCCTTGGCAGCGCTGCGCGTGGGTTTCACCTGAATAGGATGCGGCTCGTATGGGGTTCAGATGGTAGGTTTACCTCGTGTTATATGACGTCGGGGAGGAGTTGTTGATATGGCCATTTTTATTACGGGCGACACGCATGGTTGTCATGATTTGCAGAAGATCTACGACTGGGATCGCGCTGTTGGCAAAGACCTTGGCTCCGGGGGCTACCTTATCGTGGCGGGTGACTTTGGCTTTCCATGGAGCTACCTGCCCGATGAGTGCGAGCAAATTGCCTGGCTCGAGAACAGGCCATATACGCTGCTGTTTGTTGACGGCAACCATGAGCGCTTCGACCACTGGACAGAGCGGCCTATAGAGGACTGGCATGGCGGCAAGGTCCAGCGCCTCTCGGGCCATTCGCCCATCCTCCGCCTCTGTCGCGGCGAGGTGTTTGACCTCGACGGCATGAAGATCTTTACCATGGGCGGGGCCTCGAGCCCGGACAAGATGTACCGCGCGGAGGGGATTAGCTGGTGGCCTAGCGAGCTGCCGAGCGATGCCGAATACGAGAACGCCCGCGCTAGTCTCGAGCGCAATAACTGGCAGGTAGATTACGTAATCACCCACACCTGCGCCACTAGCATGCTCTCCAAGACGCTCTGGCCCTCCCCGGGCTGGGTGTCTCCCAAGACCGACCGCCTTACCAACTTTTTTGACGAGATAGAGAACTGCCTTGGTTACAAGCGCTGGTACTACGGCCACTTCCACCGCGACGCCAACGTGGACGACCGGCACACCGTCCTCTACAACGAGATTGTTCCCCTCGGCGAAGCCATTGCGCCGGAGGGCGACCGGTAGGACAGCCGGCTGCGGAGACAGAGAGCCGATGTTTTGCAAAATGGTCGGTAAAGGCCTTGTCGCCCCCAAGGCAGCCTTGCGTTCTTCGCGTGGGGGCGTTGTCGCGCTCCTGCGCCCCTCGCCCGCCGGGTTAATGGCGTTCATGGTATGTAAAACGCAATGCAAGGGCCCCATCAGCTCCATGCCAACCTTGCGTTCTTCGCGCGGGGGCGTTGCGGCGCTCCTACGCCCCTTACCTGCCGGTCTTGTGGCGTCCGTGATATCAAAATGCCGTGTAAGGGCCCTATTAGCCCTATTAGCTCAATACCAGCCTTGTGTTCCTCATGCGGGGTCTTGTGGCGTTCGCAGCGCATAAAGCGCAACGTAATGGCCAGCCTGGGCTGAAGAATGGCCGGTCTGGAGGCTTTTGTAGGCTCTGTGGGCGCGCGCCCTTGCCGTAGTGGGCTATTTTGGGGCTCGGCAGGGGCGAATTTGTCGTCGAAATCGAGCCCAAGATGTTGAAATAAGGGACTGTTGTTTTGGCAGGTCTTGTGGTCGTAAGAAAATGGCCTGTCAACTGCGGAAATAGTGGCTGAGGAAACCCTGTTTTTACTTCGATTTTTGCTTCCCTCGGGGTAGAATAATAGAGTCCATCATGCTCTCGAATTGTCTCTATTCGGGTCGCAATTAAGAACAGAGATGAGCGGAGGGCGCCATCGGCGGGGCGTTTTGCCTGCTAGATGGGCGTGGATTTTGCAAGGAGCTAGTTCAGTCTTTGGGCTGATGGAGTTGAGGGATATGAGCAACACGAAGCGTACGATGGCCATCTTCGGTCGCAGAGCAACCACCGTGGTTCTGTCCGCGCTCATGGTTTTCTCGAGCGTGCCCACCGCCGCATTGGCAGAGGGTCTGGAGGAGGCACAGGCCGCCACCGAGCAGCTTGCAGAGCAGCTCGCGCAGGGCGAGGATCAGCAGGACACTTCTGCCGAGACCACCCCCGCGGAGGACACCTCTGCCGAGGGCGCCTCTTCTGAAGAGGGCTCCGCCGAGGAGAACTCCCAGGCCGAGCCTGCCGCGGACCAGGCTTTCGACGAGCAGGAGGCCGCCGAGCAGCCTGCCGAGCAGCAGGCCACCGAGGCGGACATCGCGCTGAGCGGCCTTGACCACGCCACCATCGAGCTTGCCAATGGACAGCAGCTCGGTACTGGCTCCACCAAGGTCACCGTCTCCACCAGCTCCGACTTCAAGTTCACCGCCGAGCCCAACGAAGGCTACTCCCTCACGGCCGTTCGGCTCACGGTGGCTGGCAACAAGAGCGAACTCGCCACCAACGGTGACGGCTACTACACCGTCTCCGCGGCCGACATCGTCTCCGGCGCCTCCCTCACGCTCGAGACCGAAGAGGCCGCCGAGGCCAACAACGCTTCCGCCAATGCCATCTCCCTCACCAGCGAGGACGAATCCGACGACCAGAGCAGCCGAGTTAACAAGCTCGCGACCGAGGGTGAGTGCAGCATCTCCGGCGACGCCGCCGTTACGATGGGCGAGTCCATTACGCTGACGTTCAAGGGTCCCGAGGGCAGCAAGGCCCAGGGCTGGGCAGATAACAGCGGCGCCTTTGACCTCACCGTCGCCGAGGACGGCCAGTCCGTGGTCGCCACCGCCAAGACCGGCTGGGTCTTCAACGGCACGAGCAAGGACTGCGACATCGTCTGCTGGTACACCGACGCTCAGGGCGCTTGGCACACGGGCGATGCCCAGCTCGCCAAGACCGTCAAGGTGAGCAAGCGTACCTTCAAGGTCGTTGCGCCGGATGTGGTGAACGCCTACGGCAGTCACTACGTGTTCCCCACGCTCATCGATGCCGCCACCGGTGAGGAGGTCAGCTGGACGGGCGAGGCCGGCGACGCCTTCACCTTCAACTATTACAAGGACGGCGAGTACGTCTGCAACCAGTCGCTGATGAAGTCCGACGGCGCGAAGTACCTCGCCGCGCTGACGGGTCCGGGCGAGTACACCGTCGAGGTCGTTCCCAACGACGGCTACTACTATGCGGGTGATCCCCAGACGGTGGTTATCCCCGAGGACTACACGAAGCCGACCGATACCGAGACTGAAAAGTACATCTATGTTGGCGATACCCTCGAGATCGAGGGCACCGACGCTTCGTACCATAGGTGGACCTATGAAGAGGGCGACGTCCTCTCCGTGTCCGTGGAGAAGAACAGGCGCGCGGAGACCAATAAGGCCACCGTCACCGGCCTTAAGGTCGGCGACGTCACCCTCAAGCACGAGTCTTCGAGCACGAGCTGGTTCTGGCCGGTGACAACCGATACGATCACGGTCCACGTGATCAAGAAGGCGCCGGCGTCCTCGCTTACGATTTCCGGTCCCGATACGGTTGAGCAGTTCAAGAACATCACGCTGACCACCGATGCCGACACCGACGTGACGTGGACCTCCAGCGACCCGAGCGTTGCCACTATTGACGCCAACGGCAAGGTCGTGGGTGTCAAGGAGGGTACCGTTACTATCACGGCTACCACGGTTACGGCCGAGGGTAAGG
>CAVJWS010000106.1:0-5839 GCA_963653485.1 Prevotella sp. CAG:279 | reverse complement strand
AACGTCCCCAAGCAGGACGAGAAGGCCAACGTCACCAAGGTCTGCATCGACTAGCTTGGCTTCCAGCTGGGCTGGCGCCTGGAGCAGACAGGCATAAGTAGCAGGTAAGGGAGGGGTCGCTGCGAGAGCAGCGGCCCCTTTTCGTATTTGAGCGATTATCATTCCGGGTTAAATTGAAAACCGCAGCTAGTTGCCTTAACAATGCGAACATAAGTTTGGTTTAGTGTCCGGTATCTCCTCTATGATCCCCTTATCAAGAACGAAGAGAGGAGTTCGTATGGGCGGTTTGGCAGAGGCCTCATCGGGGTGCGAGGTCATCGCAAGGCACGAGCGGGCGGGTGAGGTCGTTCAGTTCGCCTTGTTGGAGAGGCGGGAGGGGTCGCTCATCCTCTGCCGCTCTGAGGGGGAGCTCACCAAGGAGATATTTGACGCTCCCTGGCATGTCGGCGCTGTCTTTGTGGACAAAGAGCAGCTTTCTGGCCTTTGCCGACTGCTTGCCGGTCCGCTCAGTGACGGAGGGGCGTCTCTGGGCGCCTTGCTCCGTGGCGTGCTTGCAGAGGAGAACGTGCAGTTTTCTGACTTGCTCGACCTTATGGATGCGGCGGACATTCCCTATGAATATCGGGCCTTCGTGCCGGACATGGCCCTTTTCCGTCCGGAGAGGGGAGCTGCCTAGGGGATGGTGCCGGCATAACAAAAGAGGCCGGAAGCTAAGCTCCCGACCTCGTGCATTTAATGGTGCGGCATATAGGATTCGAACCTATGACCTTTTGATTCGTAGTCAAACGCTCTATCCAGCTGAGCTAATGCCGCAGCGCGTTATTTATAATCGCACTCGCACCGTCTGTCGTCAAGCACTTTTTTCGATTTATTTTGAATTCAATGCTTGAGCTGCGGCTTCTCAGCGTTGGGAAACCGGGCGAGGAGGTTCAAGCCGTCTTGCGGAGCGCGCTTGGCCTGGCTTGTGCTTGGGCTCGTTTGGGCGGAGGCGCGCTTGCACCTTCATAACCGCACAGGCGTTCAGGGGGCGTGTCTTCAAGGAAGGGGCGTTCATTTGTTGGGCGGGAGGCAGGTGGAGCTAAGCGCAGCTAAACAAAAAGCCCCGCAGGCGGGCTGCGGGGCTTGCGCGTTCTGGCGGAGAGCTGGGGATTCGAACCCCAGATACCCTTGGGGGGTATACTCGCTTAGCAGGCGAGCACCTTCGGCCTCTCGGTCAGCTCTCCGTAAAAGGTGCTAAAGCATCATACCCCAATGCCGGGAAAGTGCAAACGAGCAAAACGCCAAAAACGGCTATTCGGGCAAAAAGCCTTCATCAACAACGATGTCATCGCGATTGGCGGCGACCTTGTCCCAGGAGAAGCGCGCCACAAGCTCGTTGGCGCTCACGTCTTCGCCTGGCTCGCAAAGGCCAAGGCGGCTGGCGACGGCACCGATGAGCGGTTCGGGCCCCGCGTAGCGCTCCCTAAGCGTGCCAAGGTCAAGGTCGCGCTCGCGCTTTGAGAGGCGCCTGCCGTCGGGGGCCACGAGCAGGGGGATGTGCCCGTAGCCGGGCGCCTCGTAGCCAAGAAGCTCGCCGAGGTAGATTTGCCTGGCCACCGAGCCGAGCAGATCTCTTCCGCGCACCACCTGCGTGACGTCCATCTCGGCGTCATCGACCACGACGGCGAGCTGATAGGCAACCACGCCGTCGCTCCTGCGCACGAGGAAGTCGCCGCACTCCCGGGCGAGGCTCTCCTTAACGGGGCCAAAGGCGAGGTCGGTGAAGCGGACGGTGGAGGTGGGGTCTTTGGCCCCGGGCACGCGCAGGCGCATGGCGGGAGGCCGGGTCATGCTACGGCGCGCCACCTCCTCCGCGCTGAGGCCCCGGCAGGTGCCGGCGTAGACGTAGGTGCCGTCACTGGCATGAGGGGCTGATGCGGCATGGAGCTCGCTTCTGGTGCAGAAGCAGGGGTAGGTGAGGCCCTTGTCTTGCAGCTTTGCGATGGCCTCGGCGTAAACGTCGCCCCGCTCGCTTTGCCAGAAGGGCCCCTCGTCCCAATTGAGCCCCAGCCAGGTGAGGTCGTCCATGATGAGGCGCGCGGCCTCGCGACCCCGGGCGCGCGGGTCGAGGTCCTCGATGCGCAGCACCATGCGCCCGCCGGCGGCGCGGGCCGAGAGCCAGGCTATGAGGCACGAGGCCACGTTGCCCAGGTGCATGCGACCCGAGGGCGTTGGCGCAAAGCGCCCAACGACGGGCCTTTGCGCGCCCGCGCTTTCCGTACCGGCGTTTTGTGAGGTGGAGGACGCGGCCGCGTCCAGGTTCTGTTCGCTATCCATGCCGCCCAGTATGGCACAGCGCCGTTCGTGGCCGCCGGCAGGCGTCTGGCCGTATTGCTCGCGTCCCCGTCTTGCGCATCCGGCTCTTCGGAGGGCGGCGCCGCGTGCTGGCAATGCGGCCCAGGGCCGCGCCTCCCCAATTGGCATGGCCGATGATGCCGGCTCCCCGTGCGGCCAAGTTGGCGCACCAAGCTGGGTCCTGCGGCCTCGCGCTTCCGCCCGCCCGCGGCACAGCCGTTTGGCGGGAGCGCGGGCGCCCAGGCGGCGTTCGGGTACCATGGCATCGGTTTTGCTTCCGACCAAGGGAGTTCTATGGACAACCACCGCAAAGACGCCTTTGGCTGGCGCGCCTGCTTCGCGCTTCTGCTTGCAACGCTTGCGCTTGCGCTGGCGCCGCAGGCGGCCCAGGCCCGCGAGTACGAGATCACGAGCGTCAACGGAGACCTCACCGTCAACACCGACGGCTCCATCAGCGTAGTGGAGGAGCGGACCTTCGACTTCGACGGTTCGTTCAACGGCGTCTACTGGGACCTCTCCGAGGAAGGGCCGGACTCGCGCTCTTCCTATGACGAGGACGTCTCCATCGAGGACGTCTCCGTCGAGGACCTGACGAGCGGCATCACCTTTGAGGAGTCTGACTCCAACGAGGTGGGCACCTACGAGCTCTACGAGGGCTCCAACTACCTGCGCGTGAAGATCTTCTCGCCCCATGAGGACGAGCGCGCGACCGTTCGAATCTCCTATACGGTCACCAACATCGTGAACGCCTGGGCCGATGCCGGCGAGCTCTACTACAAGTTCGTCTCGGATGGCTGGGACGTGGCGTCGCAGGACGTCACCTACCGCGTGCACCTGCCCGTTCCCTCTGGCGAGACCGTGACGCCCGAGGACAACGTGCGCGCCTGGGGCCACGGCCCGCTTGACGCCTCGCTGGCCTTTGACGGCGACGACGTGGTCTACACCGTGCCGGGCGTGGGCACCTCCGAGTACGCCGAGGCCCGCATCACCTTCCCGGTCGCCTGGCTCTCGCAGATGGACGCCTCTTCCGCGACCATGCTCGACGTCATACTTGGCCAGGAGCAACGCTGGGCCGACGAGGCCAACGAGCGCCGCGAGCGCGCCCGCCTCATCATGGGAGTCGGGACCGCCGCGGGCCTGGGCGCCCCGGTCCTCACGCTTGTGGCGGCCCTTTTGCTCAGGCGCCGCTACAAGAACATGAAGGCGCCCAACTTCAGCGACGAGTACTTCCGCGACGTGCCCTCGAGCGACCACCCAGCGGTGCTTGGCGCCCTGTGGAACCACAACCAGGTGGGCGGCGAGTGCTTCACGGCCACCCTCATGAAGCTCACCGATGACGGCGTCATCGGGCTCGACCTGGTGAGCGACGACAAGGGCAGGCCCAAGGACTACCGAATCACGCGCGGCTCGCGCAATGCGTCCGACGCCGTCGACGACGCGGCCATGAACCTGATGTTTAACGTGGTGGCGCCGCGCGGCAAGGACCGCAAGCGCTCCACCGCGCCCGCGGGTGGCTATTCTGACCTGCGCGTCTCGGACTTCAAGCGTGCGGCCAGGAAGGCCCCGGCCACCTATTCGGAGGCCATGGAGGAGTGGGAGAAGGAGATTAGGGACCGCACGGAGGAGCGCGGCTTCTTCAAGAACGGCAAGCCCACGGGCCGCGCGCCGCTCATCGCCCTCTCAGTATTGCTGCTCATCGTGGGCCTTTTGGGCGCCGTCATGCTGCTGGCCGCCGACGCGATGGCCCTCGGCTTTATTTCGATCGGCGCCTGCGTGGTGTGCTTCTCCGCCGGAATCGCCTTTGCGCTCGAGCTCAAGCCCATGTCCGACGAGGGCGTGGAGCTCTACGCCAAGCTCGCCGCCCTGCAGCGTTGGCTCAAGGAGTTCACGCTGCTCGATGAGGCCGTGCCCAGAGACGTTGCCCTTTGGGATCGCCTCCTCGTCATGGCCGTTGTCCTCGGAGTTGCCGACAGGGTGATCGAGCAGCTCAAGGTGGCTGCCCCCGAGATCCTCGATGACCCGTACTTCTATAGCTACTGGTGGTATCACGACTACGGCCGCATTGACTCGCCGGCTTCGTTCGTCACCCATAACTATGACGCGGCCCACAGCGTAAGCACGGCCGAGCTGGCTGGGTCTTCCTCCAGCTCCGGTGGTGGCGGTGGCGGCGGCTTCTCCGGCGGTGGCGGCGGAGGTGGCGGCGGTGGCGGCGGTGGCGGCGCCTTCTAGCGCTGCCCCTCGCTCGCTCTCTTGCGCTCGGAAGCCGCGCCTACACCTCTCCGCCGTAGACGTAGTACTGCTCCGGGGCGCCGGGAACCTGCCCGTCGCGCTCGGCCAGGCGAGACAGGCCAAGGTGCTCGTAGAAGGGCCAATCGCAGTCCGCGTCGGTGACGAGCCAGTAACGCTTGGCGCCATGGCGGCGGAAGTGGTCGCAGGCCTTCTCGAGAAGGCGCTTGCCCAGGCCGCGGCCACGGGCCTCGGGGCTCACCGCGAGCAGCAGAATGCGCGGCTGGCCGTCGAGGCGGACCTCCTCGCGCATCTCGTCGGTGGCTCGCAGCTCATCGAGGTAGGCGCTCTTGCCGGGCTTGGCGTCGCCCTCGTGCTCGGTGCTCTCGCGGGCCGCGGTAAGCAGCTCCTCGGCGCGCTGCCTGGCCTCGGCGCCGACGCGCCCATAGTGCAGCGCCGCCTCTGAGGTCGTATGGGTGCCGTGCGTGACGATGACGCCAACGGTCTTGCCGTTGAGAAGCGCCTTTACGCCCCAGGTCATATCGGCGAAGTAGGAGGCGATCTCATCGGTGGCCATGAGGCGGGAGACGCGCTCGCGCTCAGAGATGTCGAGCCAGGTGCCCTCTACGGCCGCGCCCGAGAGACCGCTCTTGCCATTGGGCGAATACCAGCCGTCGGTTGCCATCCCCACGATGTCGTCGAGGTCGTCTCCCGTGAGATGCTCAAACGTGACGCCGTCGCCAAAAAGCCCCATGTATCCCCCTCGTAGTCTGCTAAATAAAGCCTAGCCGTTTTTCTTTCGCCTTGCGAGCGCGGACGTGCGCATTGCGTCACAATGAACAATTGGGAGTTCAAGCCTTGGGGCGCGTTTGCCCAGCTTGCTTGCGAGCGGGCGGTACAAGCCCGGCCCCAACGGAGGCCGCTCCCGGAAGGCTACATACCATCGAGGAGGTTCCATGGCAGAGGGTTCCATCAAGCGCGCGCTCGTCTCGGTTACGGACAAGACCGGCGTCGTCGAGTTCGTGAAGGCGCTGGAGGACGAGTTCGGCGTCGAGGTCATCTCAACGGGAGGCACGGCGCGCGTCCTTTCCGAGGCCGGCGTCAACGTGGTGCCCATCGAGCAGTACACGGGTTTCCCCGAGATGATGGACGGCCGCGTCAAGACCCTGCACCCCAAGGTGCACGGCGGCCTGCTTGCCCGCCGCGACTCCGAGCAGCACATGGCCGAGGCCGCCGAGCACGGCATCGGCATGATCGACCTCGTCTGCGTGAACCTCTA
>CAVJWS010000105.1:0-5972 GCA_963653485.1 Prevotella sp. CAG:279 | reverse complement strand
AGCTCGTCGTAGAGGGCGACCATGGCGTCCTCGATCTTGACGTAGCTCGTCTTGACGTCGCGGTTGGTGACGTCAAGCAGGAGCTTCTCGGCGCTGTCGACGACTTCCTTGGTGTCCTCCGGCGCATTTGCGGCGAGGTTGGCGATCTTGGCCGAGGCGTCGATCATGAGGCGAAGGGTGGTGTCGCGGTGGAGCATCTCGGCATGGTGCTGCCAACTTGGGACGGCGAAGCGGTCCTCGTAAAGGCGGGTGACGCCAGCGATTCCGCCGGCGCGCTCAAGCTCCCCGGTTGAGGTGAGGTAGTCACCCATCGTGATGGGGTCGGTGGGCTTGCTGCGCTCGAACAAGGTGCGGATGGCCTTGAAGATGATGCGGTGGGCGTCGAGGAAGAAGTCGTCCTCGGAAAGCTCGGCAATGGCGCTCTCCCGGACCTCGGGCGAGTTGAGCATCGCCGAGAGCACCGAGCGCTCCGCCGGAATGTCCGAAGGCATGGTCTTGATGGAGGCGAAGGACGCCGGAGACGGCGTGGCGTCGTAGACGATCTCATCCATATGGCATACCTCCCTAGCATTTGCGCCCGTGCATCTTAGACCATGGGAGAACAAGGTGGGGTGAGATTTTTAGCGCAAACCCACTGTGAACAGGGCAATGTTGAGAGCTTCTGCCCCATATCCCGCAGAATGCGGGTTTTCACAGTTTTCAACAACTTTTTGAGCTATCGGCGAGAGGTTTTCAACATTTCTGGACATCTGTTCGCATATGATCGCAGCAGGCTTGTCATCAGTGCAAAACTACCCCGTTTTCCTCGCATTTCTCTCAAACCTGCAGGTATAAGGCATTGTTTCGCTCTATGACAATTTGCCTAAGCTACCTATCACCTGCGGTTTTGTCATAACACGAGGCTCGGAGCCTTGAGGATGACCAGGATTCCCTGGCCAAGTTCTGTAGAAATCCGCACACAGTTTCATCAAATGGAATTCGCGACAGAAAAAGGGGCCCGAGACAAATCTCGGGTCCCTCATGCTCAAGGCAAATCCTCGTCGCCATGGGCGACCAGGCAGTGCTACTCGGCAGCCTCGGTGGTCTCCTCGACAGCCTCGACCTCAGCGGTCTCGGCCTCGACGGGGGCCTCGGGGGCCTCCTCGACGACGGGCTTGCCGACCTGGAGGTGAAGCTCAGCGGAAATCTCGCGGTAGAAGCTCACCTTGACGGTGTGCAGGCCGGAGGTCTTGATGGCGCGGTTGAGCTCGACGCGCTTGCGGTCGATCTCGACGCCGAGCTCGTTCTTGACGGCCTCGGCAACCATCACGTTGGTGACGGAGCCGAAGAGCTGGCCCTCCTCGCCGACCTTGGCGTCGATGAGGACGGTCTTGCCGTCGAGGGCGGCCTTCAGGGCCTCAGCATCGGCGATGCGCTTCTCCTCGCGCTTCGCGATGTTGTGGCGGCGCTCCTCGAGCTGCTTGATGTTGCCCTTGGTGGCAGGCAGGGCCAGGCGATTCGGGAACAGGTAGTTCTCAGCGAAACCCTGGGCGACCTCGACGACGTCGCCCTCTCCGCCCTTGCCCTTGATCTCACCCAGAAGGATGACTTTCATGGACACTCCTTACTTAGCTGCGGTCGCGACGGCCACCACGGCTGGACACCACGGTAACGGTGTACGGCAGAAGGGCCATCTCACGGGCGCGCTTGATGGCGTTGGCGATGTCGTGCTGGTGCTGCGTGCAGGCGCCAGTGACGCGACGGGGCTTGATCTTGCCACGGTCGGTCATGTACTTGCGAAGGAGCTGAGTGTCCTTGTAGTCGATGAACTCAGTGTTCTCCTTGCAGAACTGGCAGAACTTGCGACGCGGCTGACGCTGGTACTCAGTAGCCATGTCTCAAAACCTTTCTGTTGGCGTGCGGCCGGCTGGCGGCCGGACGCCGGTTCTCTCGGAGACGTGCTCTAGGCACGCCAGCCACCTTTGGCCTTGCGGCCCTACGGGTGGCCTAGAACGGGATGTCCTCGTCATAGACGTCCGCGGCGGGCGGTGCGGCGACGGGGGCGGGGGCAGGCGCCGCGGCGGGTGCCTGGTAGGGAGCCGGGGCCGCAGGCTGGGAGGCGTAACCGCCCTGCTGCTGATAGCCACCGCCGTTGCCCTGGCGCGAGCTCATGAACTCGATTTCGTCAACGACGACCTCGATCTTGGAGCGCTTCTGTCCGTCGCGCTCCCAGGAGCTGTAGCGAAGGCGACCTTCGATGGCGACCTTGGTTCCCTTGCTGAGGTAGCGCGAGATCGCCTCGGCACGCGTGCCGAACATCACGCAGTCGATGAAGTTGGGGTAGTCCTCCCAGTTGCCGGTCTGCGGGTTGCGACGACGGTCGTTAACCGCAACGCCAAGGTGCAGCACCTGGGTGCCGCCAGACGTGGCGCGCAGCTCGGGGTCCCTGGTCAGGTTACCCGTGATGTTCACTCGGTTGATGCTCACGATGCTCACTACCTTCCTTGCGTGGGCTGCATGCCCACGTCCATGGCTGACTTACTCGGTCTCGGCACGACGAACGACCATGTGGCGCTTGACGGCATCGGTGATGCGAAGCACGCGGTCGAGCTCGGCGATCTGGGTGGGATCAGCGTGGAAGTTAACGAGGGTGTAATCGCCCTCAGCGAGCTTGTCGATCTCAAAGGCGAGCTTGCGCTTGCCCCAGTTGTCGACGTTGTCGATCGTGCCACCGTTCTCGGTGATGGCGGTCTCAATGCGCTTCATAGCGCCGGCGCGCACCTCGTCGGTGCTAGCGGGATCGACAAAAAACAGCAGTTCATAAGCCTTCATGTGGTCACCTCCTCTGGGCATGTGGCCTCGGGTCGTGAAGGTTTGCGCCCGAGGCAGGAAAGGTCGGTGAAGAATCGTACCACGTTATTGCTGTATGCGGCCATGCCAGGGGGGTGGCTACTCCCCCATCCTGCACACAGCCCACACAAGTCATACGAATCAGGTCCTTCCACGCCATACCCTCTCTTGGGAGGCCATGCTAGGGGATGGGTCTGACAAAAATAGGTGAGCGAACAAACGTGAATCTAACATCGCAGGTAGCGAGGTCATTGGTCTCAAATTGTCCTTTTCTGGCAAGAAGAACGACCGTCCGCGCCGCCCATGCCACCGCTTGCGGCGCAGAGACGCCATCAAGATGAGGAAGACCCCGTCCAAAACGCAACGGGGCCGTCCATAATTGCCAATTTGTCTTCTCGCTGAGGCCGCAACCCGGCTGCGCCCGGCTTCCCGCACCCGGCGTCGCCGCCCCCCCCCTAGCTTCGCACAGAGGAAAATGTCACCTATTCTCCGTCAGTGGCCGCAGGCTCGGATTCACCAGGGTCGCCACCTTCGGGCTCTTCCTCCCGGACATCCCTCGGCGGGATGAGCGTGGTGATGATTTCTGGCTCATCGTCGTCCTCGTCAACCTCGACGGTGCGCTTGCGCCCGCCCGTCTCGCTGACGGTCTCGACCGCGCGGGTACGGTGCTTGTCACCAAACTCGTCGGTCTCCTCAACCGTGATGACGCGTGTGGAAGAGTATCCAGGCAGTACGGGGGCGCCAAAGGCCTCGTCGTCATCGATTACGTCCGCCTCAACCTCCTCGGCCTCGGCGGGCGCCGGAGCGGGCTCCGTCACGGCAGCTTGCTTCTCGGCCGAGGGGGCATCGACTGGCACGGGCGAGATGGAAGGCTTAACAGGGGGCTCCGGCGAAAGGGTCTCCGCGGACTCGGCTGCGGTTGCTTCGGGCTCAGGCTCAACAGGCTCGACCTCGGAACCGGTGCCCTCAAGCTCAACGGCCGATTCGCCCTCTGCCTCGGACCTAACCTCAACGTCCGCAGGCTTGGCTTCTCCCCGCGAGGTCTGGCTCATTGCGAAAGCGGCGGCCTCGGCGGCAATGTCCTCGTCCAGAACGGAGCTTGGCTGCGACTCGCCGGCGGACTCTGCGCCCTCCGGCACCTCGGAACCGTCTTCGTTTGCGACAGGCTCCTGAGAATCCGCGGGTTCAGCACCGAGGACCGCAGACTCAGCTCGGGCAGGAGCAGCCTGGGCGACCGGCTGGGTAGCGGCCCCCTGCCCATCAGGAGCGGAAACCGGCTCCGGCGCGGCCACAGGCTCGGCGGCCGCCGGCGCAGCAACGTCGCCCCCGACCGGCGAGGCGGGCTTGGCCTCGGCGTCTTCCGCGGCGGGCTCGTCGTACTCATACGAGGCGATGGGCTTCTCGGACGGGGAGGAATCGGGCAACGTGGACTTGGGGCCACCCCAATTGGCAACGTCGAACTGGCGCATCCACAGGCCCACGGCGTTGTACTCGAGCAGGGTGAAGACAACCACCACCACGTGGAAGAGGTAGTCGAAGACGACAAAGGCCGGCACGCACTTGGCGAGCATCGAGCACAGGACCTGCACGACGTAGGCGCCGTCGTCTGCGAAGGCAGCCGGGTACATGGCGATCCTCACGAGCTCGGCCACGTCACCAAGGCAGACCAGAAACGCTATGAGGAAGGCGAGGAGCACCAAAACGCCGCAGACAATCGCCGAAACCAGCGGTATGCCCACGATGGAGAAGAGCCCCTTGTAGTCGCACTCGAGCATCTCCCAGACGCGCGCGAAGGAGAGGCCGGGGCCGATCTTGGTGTAGATGGCCGAGCGCAGGCAGGCCGCAGCGATGACAAGGCCGAGGAAGATGGCCGCGACGAAGATGACGAGCTCAAGGGCGGCGGAGAAGACCGTGAGGCCGAGGAAGACCCTCAGCACGCTCACCACCATGAGCCACAGGAAGTTCCAGACGAACATCACCACGGCGCCGCGCCAACCGACGGCGATGCAGGCGCCCACGTGGACGCCCTTCTGCTTGGGGGCGGCATCGACGTTCCAGGCAGTAAGGCGAGCCCACTCAAGGGCATAGCCAAGCAGGGCGAGCAGGCCGAAGATGGGGACGAACATCCCCAAGGCAAGCAGAAGGACCGGCTTGTACCAGCCCTTCTGGCTCGTGAGCATCTGCCAGGAACGGGAGAAGTAGCGCCGGGGGGCGCCGGTGGAGCTAGCCATGCAAACCTCCAAGAAAGAGACGGTGGCCAGAAGTATACCCACTGCGCAAAAGGGCCCGACTCAACCGAGCCGGGCCCTTGGACTTCTGGCGGAGAGGGAGGGATTTGAACCCTCGTAACCACATAGTGGCTAAACGGTTTTCGAGACCGCCGCATTCAGCCGCTCTGCCACCTCTCCAGAGATATAAGAGCGGCGCCTCTGGGGCGCCGCGGAAGACTCTGGCGGAGAGTCGGGGATTTGAACCCCGGAGACGCTTTAGACGCCTACACGATTTCCAATCGTGCGCCTTCGACCACTCGGCCAACTCTCCAAGAAAGTGCATCGACTAGAATACGGAAATTCGAACGAAAGCGCAACAGTTTTTCTCGACTTATTTTTTCAAAAAACCGGGCGCCGCGATTTGCGACGCCCGGCCGGGGATATCACGTACGTGCGTGGCGCTGCCGGCAGCCCTTACTTGTTCACCATGCCGGCGCGCACGTTGGCCTTCTTGCGCTCGGTGGCGTTGAGGATGCGCTTGCGCATGCGGACGCTCTTGGGCGTCACCTCAACGAGCTCGTCGTCCATGATGTACTCCAGGGCCTCCTCGAGTGTGAAGGCGCGCGGCGGGGTGAGCTGCACGGCGATGTCGGCCGTAGAGCTGCGCTGGTTGCCGAGCTGCTTGGAACGGGCGATGTTGACCACCATGTCGCCGGGCTTGGAGCGCTCGCCAACGAGCATGCCCTCGTAGCACTCGTCGCCGGGGGCCACGAAGAGCTGGCCGCGCTCCTGGAGCGTGCCCAGGGCGTAGGCGACGGCCTTCTCGGTGGTCATGGAGATCATGGCGCCGTTGTTGCGCACGCCCAGCTCGCCGGCGAAGGGGCCGTACTCGAGGAAGGTGTGGTAGAAGACGCCCTCGCCGTGGGTGACGTT
>CAVJWS010000104.1:0-6230 GCA_963653485.1 Prevotella sp. CAG:279 | reverse complement strand
TGGCCGCCGCGCAGCGCCTGCCGGCCTCGCGCACGGTTTGGTCTGCGTCTGCCTGTGTGATGTTGAGGATGCGGCGGACGTTGGTCTCCACTGAGGCGCCAAGGCCGCTCGCCACGTCCTCGGCCACGGCGCAGCGATGGGCGTCCTCGTTGATGGCCAGGTCGCTCACGTGCTGGGCGCCCAGCAGCTCGGCCTCAAAGCGAGGCAGGACGCGCCGGGAGAGGTCGATGACCTCGTAGCGGCTCGCCGGGCAGAAGCGCTCGTTCTCTAGCGTAAAGCCCTGTTCAACGCCGGCGAGGCGGTCATTCTCAAGGTTGAAGCGCATGTTGAGCTCGCGGGCAAGCTCGCGGGCGTCAAAGGGGCGGGCGAGGTCATGTTGCCGCAAGGCCTCTCGCGAGATGTCGCCGCTGATGAGGCAGGCCCTTGCCTTGCCCGGGCCCATGACGGCCACGTAGGCGTGGCACAGGCGCCTGGAGCTGCGGAAGGCGTGGGCCGCCAGCAAGATGGCGCAACGCAGTGCGTAGTCGCAGGCCATCTGCTCGCGCATCTGGTGGGAGGTGGCGACGATGCGGCCAAGCTCGGGTGAGTAGGCGGAGCGCGGTTGGCAGGACGCCGGCACGAAGGGCATCTCGATGGCGATGTCGCCGCCCATGAGGTTCATACGATAGCGCGCCGTGAGGCGCAGGGGGAGGCGCAGGCTTTCGAGGCCGGCCGAGAAGGTCTGGCGCGCGCCCCACTCGCCAACGATGTCGAGCATGCTCGCGCGAGGGATGGGCGAGCGGCCGAGCTGGGCGCAGATGCTCGTGGACAGGCCCTGGTTGAAGGCGTAGCAGTTTTCCAAGCTGACTTTTGACGCTTCCGTTGCCCCGGCCTCAGTCTCGGCGTTCTCGGCGTGGTTGACCACCAGGCCTTCCCAGGCAAAGAGCGCGCGGTTGAGGGCGCCCTCCAACGCGATGACGCGGGCCATATCCTGGGCGTCCGTCTTGGAGGCATCGGTGCCGAGGTAGATGGTGCGGCTGCGGCTAGGCAGGACCACCCTGAAGTCCAGGGCCTTGGCCTCGGGGTTCAAGAGGCCCGCTTCCTCAAGGCCACGAGCGAGGTAGGTGCTGATGGCATCAGGTGCCGTGGCATTGTTATTTTCGGCGTCTGCCTGGCGTTTATTGATGTCCCTTACAAAACGCCTGAGCCTTGCGTAGGGGTCTTCGGAGCCGGAAAGCTCGCGTGCGAACTCCGCCATGTCAAGCGGCTCGGCAGCCTGTGGCGCCATCGCCGCCAGCTCGCTGCCAGCCGGTTCCTGAGATGGGGCTGCCGGGCTGTCCACATCGTCAGTCTCGGCCGCGGTGAGCTGGGAATTATTGATTGCCCTGAGGTCGATGGGCTCCGTTGGGTCAAGGTTTGGGGTGATGGTGCCGAAGGTTGCGTCTTGAGCGCCGTGGGTCGCGGCGACCTCGCCGGCCCCGCACGCGCCTGCGCCGTCCTGTGCGGCGCTCCCACGTGCGCCGTCCTGTGCGGCGCTCTGACGTGCGGCGTCCTGCGCAACATAGGGGAGGGACTCCCCTTGGCTCCCATCTTCGCCGTGCATGCCAGCGGCGCTTTCCCCAGATGGACGGGTGCCTGTTGCCTTTGCGCCGCCCCTTCCTGCGCGGCGCCCGAGAAGGAAGCCCGTGACGCCTGCGAGCCCGATGACCATGCCCGTAAGCAGGCCAATCAGAAGCATTGTCGAATTGGCTGCCATGGCTTCCTCCTTTCGCCCCATCTTTCTCCTTTGGTCTCTAACTATACCCACCAAGCTCCTGTCAAGCCCAAGACCTCGGCATTTGCTCATAACTCGTTACCACGGCTCTGGTGCCCCATAAGGCCGTGGCAGGCGGCGCGCATGCGATGCACCTCTGCCCATGTATGATGACAGAGGAATCGGACACTAAACTGCGCCGCACGGCGCGCGTCGTAGGAGGAAGCATGGCGGTTGACATTCAGGCCCTCGCAGCAAAGATTGCGTCGGCCGTCCAGGAGGCCCCGGCCCTGGCCCAGGATTTCGTGAGCAGTCCGGCCGCTACGGTCGAGAAGGTCACGGGTGCCATTGCGGGCAGCTACGACCTCACCGATCTGTTCAGCGCCACCATGGCCAAGCTCTCCGAGGCCGGCCTTGACCTTTCGAGCGTCGACCTCTCCAAGCTCGACGTGTCCGGCATCGACATCTCGCGCCTTAACCTGGCCGAGCTTGCCAAGGCCGCTGGTGCCCTCAAGATCGACATCACCAAGCTCGACCTTAGCAAGCTTGGTGGCCTGGCGGGCCTTGCCGGTGGCCTATTTGGCAAGAAAGGCCTGTTCGGCGGGCTCTTCTAGCGAGAAAAACCCCTTTTTCGCTAGGCAAAGCGATGCATGAGCAGGCCGTTGCTGGGAAGCAGGGGCCTGCTCATGTCTTGTCTTGCGGGCACCAGCAGGCAGAGGGGGTGGAGCACGGCCGAGCGCGCGTCGAGGTCGAGGCGCTTCTCGCGTGCCTCGGCGGCGAGGGCGCAGGCGGCCGCGAGCGCAGCGCAACCGCCCACAAGCTTGCCCTCCATGGAGCCGAGCATGGCGCAGATGGCCTCCACGGCATCCGTACGACTAACGCGCCACACAACAACCTGCAGGTCAGACCCATTGGTGAGGTTATAGAGCGGCGTGGCGCTCTGTGCGGCTGAGACGATGACGTCGAGCGCGTAGTTGGGCTCGTACTCAACCACCACGGGTTCTGCGTGCGCCCCCAGCTCGCTCAGGTGGGCGAGGGCCGCGTCATATTCGCCCGCATGTACGCCAAGGCCGGCGGTGCCGATCGCCCCATCAGGTGCTTTTGCCGCGCCGTCATCGGTTCTCTGTGAGCCGGTGGCATCGCCATCGAACTTCGCTGATGCGGGGCCACTTGGCATGTCGGGGCTTGCCGTGCCCTCGGCTTGCTGCTGGGACGTGGGGTCTGCCGCTTGAGCCATCTCAGCAAGCTCGTCCACGTCGCCGCAGCAGACGATGCCGTGGCGCACGAGCTCTGCGTCCCTTCGGGCCACGAGGTAGACGGAGCGGCCGAGGTCCTGCGTGTATGAGCCTTCCTTGATAAGGGCGTCGAGCTCGGCGGCGCTGGCCGGCTCGTGCATCTTGTCCATGTGCTCGGGCAGCGGCCTTGCGCAGCTAAAGGCTTGGCAGATCATCGGTCCTCCAAATACGTCGCGGCCGGCACCTCGCTCGCTGCCGGCCGCATGTCAGTTGCTTGCTCGTATCAAATCGCATGTATACGCGCCGCTCGCGCTTTTCGCTCGGCTGCAGTTCGGGACTGCTCAGCGCCTGCGCTTCTCGTTCGGCGCGCATGCGGTTCAAGCCAGCCTAGCCGCAACATCACATAGTCTGACACCAAGCCAATAAACGTGAGCTCAGAAGCCTGAAGGCGTTCCTACTTGATCACGCGGACGCGGTAGATGGCCGGGATGGCCTTGAGGGCGGCGATGGTGGAGTCCTCGAGGTGCTCGTCGGTGTCGAACATGGTGTAGGCGTTCTCGCCGGCGCTCTCGTTGACCATGCGCTGCACGTTGGCGTTGTCCTTGGCAAGGATGGCTGTGATCTGGCCGATCATGTTGGGGACGTTGGCGTGCAGGCAGGCGATGCGGCTGGCGGCGCGGGCCTTGCCCATGGAGCAGCTGGGGTAGTTCACCGAGTGGGCGATGTTGCCGTTCTCCAGGTAGTCCTTGAGCTCGGAGATGGCCATGTCGGCGCAGTTGGCCTCGGCCTCGCCGGTGCCGGCGCCCGAGTGGGTGGTGATGAAGGTGTTGGGCATCTTCACCGTCTTGGGCGTGGCAAAGTCGCAGGCAAACCACGAGAGGCGGCCGCCGCGCAGCGCGGCGTCAACGGCGTCCTCGTCGATGATGGTCTCGCGTGCGTAGTTGATGAGCACGGCGCCGGGCTTGAGCAGCCCTAGCTGGTCGTCGGAGATCATGCCGATGGTGTCGGACTTGGAGGGCACGTGCAGGGTGAGGTAGTCGCAGTTGCGGCAGAGGTCCTCGAGCGTGCCCACGCGCTGCACCTCGCGTGAGAGCACCCAGGCGTGCTCCACGGAGATGAACGGGTCGTAGCCGTAGACGTCCATGCCGAGGTCAACGCAGGCGTTGGCCACCTTGGAGCCCACGTTGCCCAAGCCCACGACGCCGATGCGCTTGCCCTTGAGCTCGTGGCCCACGAAGGCCTTCTTGGCCTTCTCTGCGTTGACGAGGATGTCGGGGTCTTCGGAGTGGTCGCGCACCCAGTTCATGGACTGCACGACGCCGCGGCTCGAGAGGATGAGCATGGCGAGCACGATCTCCTTCACGGCGTTGGAGTTGGCGCCCGGCGAGTTAAAGACCACGACGCCCTTCTTGGCGTACTCGTCCACCGGGATGTTGTTCACGCCGGCGCCGCAGCGGGCGATGGCGCGGATGGAGGCGGGCAGCTCGTAGCCGTGCAGGTCGGTGGAACGCATGAGGATGGCGTCGGCGTCTTCGGGCTGCTCGACGAAGTCATAGCCCTCGCCAAACTCGACCTTGCCGTCCTTGGTGATGTCGTCGATGGTCTTGATGTGGCGCATGTCGTGCCTTTCTTGGTTGGGCCCGCTAGCTGCGGGCCGTTGCTTCTGTCTTGCGGCGGCGTCTTTGCTCGCCCTACCTCACGTGCTCGCTCTCGAACTCCTCCATGTAGCTCACGAGCGCCTTCACGCCCTCGAGCGGGACGGCGTTGTAGACGCTCGCGCGCATGCCGCCCACGAGGCGGTGGCCCTTCACGCCCACCAGGCCGCGCTCGGTGGCGCCGGCCACGAAGGCGCTGTCCAGGCGCTCGTCACCCGTGCGGAAGGTGACGTTGGAAATGGAGCGGCTGTCCTTCTGGGCGTGGCCGTGGAACAGGCGCGACTGGTCCAGGTAGCTGTAGAGCAGGCCACTCTTCTCGAGGTTGCGCTGCCGCATGGCCTCAAGGCCGCCCTGCTCCTCGATCCAGCGGTAGACCTTGCCGCACAGGTAGATGCCGAAGGTGTTGGGCGTGTTGAGCATGGAGCCCTTCTCGGCCTGCACGCGGTAGTCAAGGTAGGTGGGGCAGCAGGGGAGTGCCGGGCCGTCTTTGATGAGGTCCTTGCGCACGATGACGACGGTCACGCCCGCGCAGCCCGCGTTCTTCTGGGCGCCGGCGTAGACCAACCCGTATCTGCTCACGTCGAGCGGCTCGGCCAGAAAACAGCTCGAGACGTCCGAGACGAGCGGCGTGTCGCCACACTCCGGCAGCTTGTGGTACTGCGTGCCGAAGATGGTGTTGTTCTGGCAGATGTAGACGTAGTCGTAACCGGAGGCCTCGGCCAGCTCGCCCACGCCCGCGACCTCGGGGATTCGGTCGAAGCCGGTGTACTCGCTGGTGGCGAGCACGTCCACCTCGCCGTACTTGCGGGCCTCCTTCTCGGCCTTGGAGGCGAAGCTGCCCGTGACCAGGTAGCCTGCGCGGCCGTTGGTCATGAGGTTCATGGGGATGCCGGCGAACTGCAGCGTGGCACCGCCCTGCAAGAAGAGGACCTCATAGTTGCCGGGGACGTTCACCACGCGGCGCAGGGCGTCTGCGGTCTCGTCAAAGATGTCCTGGTAGGCAGAAGATCGGTGGCTCATCTCGAGGACGCTCATACCGCTTCCGCGGTAGTCCAGCATTTCTTCGGCGCACTCGGCGAGCACGCTTTCGGGCAGGGCCGCAGGGCCAGCCGCGAAGTTGAAGACTCGAGCCATGACACATCTCCTTGTCACCGCCGCAGCGGCGCTTGGGCGCGCGCCGGACATCTGGCACGCGCGTTGTACAAGTGTCATTAGGATACTCGCAGACGGCAAGGCGTGTGCGTTACGCCTTCGTAACGGCTGGGCTTTTGCGTGGGGGCACTCGCCCCAACACCGTCAGCAGCAGAGGGCGGCTGACCTGCCGCAGCAAACATTCCGCAGCAGCCTATGGCATGAATCCCTCTGGCGCAGGTGAGCGAGGACGTTTGCAAGGCAGGCCAGCCGCCCTCGTCAGGTTCGAAGGGGTTAGAAGCTAGAGGTCCGGGCACATGAGCCCCGAGGAGCGCGAGCGAGAAGTTTGCAAGGCGGGACAGCCTCACTCGTCAGGTGCGGGGGAGTGGCAAGCCCGTAGGCCGGGGCTATTCCTCGCCGGTGGCCTTGGCCTCGTCGAGGTAGCTGTAGAGGGTGTACTTGGAGATGCCGAAGTAC
>CAVJWS010000103.1:0-6251 GCA_963653485.1 Prevotella sp. CAG:279 | reverse complement strand
ACGTGCCCAAGCTGCGCGGCGCCACGTTCCAGACGGCGGTGATCGAGCGCTACCGAAGGCGCGAGACCAGCGTCGAGGAGGCCATCATCGAGATGTACCTGGCCGGCGTCTCCACCAGGAGGATCGAGGACGTCAGCGAGATGCTGTGGGGAGCCGGCGTCAGCGCCGGCACGGTCTCGAACCTCAACGAGAAGGCCTACGCGAGCGTCGAGGAGTGGCGCAGCAGGCCCCTTTCCGGCGACTACCCCTACGTCTTCGTCGACGGCATCTACCTGAAGCGCAGCTGGGGCGGGTCATACGAGAACGTCAGCGTCATGGTCGCCATCGGCGTCGGCGGCGACGGGCGCCGCGAGATCCTGGGGTGCGCCGAGGGCTTCACCGAGTCCAAGGACTCCTGGAAGGAGTTCCTGCTGTGGCTCAGGGGCCGGGGCCTCGCGGGCGTCAGGATGGTCACCGGCGACAAGTGCCAGGGCATGGTCGGCGCGCTCGAGGAGGTGTTCCCGCGGGCGAGGTACCAGAGGTGCACCGTCCACTTCTACCGCAACGTGCTCGGAAAGGTCCCCAGGCAGAGGCGGGCGCTGGTCGCCAGGATGCTCAAGGCGATCCACGCCCAGGAGTCGCTGGAGGCGTCCGCGGCGAAGGCGGAGGAGGTCGCCGCCAAGCTCGAGGAGATGAGGCTCAGGGAGGCGGCCAGGGTCGTCCGCGAGGGGCACATGGAGACGCTGACGTACACGCGGTTCCCGCTCCAGCACTGGACGCGCATCCGCACCAACAACTCCATAGAGCGGCTGAACCGCGAGATCAGGCGCAGGACGCGCGTGGTCGGGACCTTCCCGGACGGCAACTCCGCCCTGATGCTCGTCACCGCGAGGCTGAAGTACATCGCGGAATGCGAGTGGGGCAAACGTCGCTACCTGGACGTGTCGCTGCTGGAGGAGGTCGAGGCCTAACGGAGGACGACAGAGGGCCGTACCGGCGGCAACATAGAGGTCAGCCTAAATTTGCGAAAGATTCTTGACGGTACCGCCGCCTGGGGTCTCTCCGTCGCGCTTCCCTGCGTCCCAAGATGTTGGTCAAGGACAATCTTCGGCTTTTTTTTGGGGCCGAATATGCCCGCGAACGGTCGACGCCCGCCGGGGCGCTCCATAATCGGGCGAGGGCGTCCGAAAACTGAGGTGCAGGTCAGCGGGCATGCGGAAAATCTCGGCCGTAAAATTTGTGTCGCCGCCAAATTGCTTTCCAAAATTTGACAATTGCTCTGACCTGCTAAAACACTATATGTAGTGTTGAGCTAAAAATATTCCCACCGCATGTTGTAAAGCTCATGCCCTATGATGAGTAAGCCGATAAAGCAGGGGTTCCCTGCGGCACGGGGCGCGGCCCATGTCCGCGCAACGCCGTAGGGTCTTATCTAGATACAGACGCGCGCCGTCGGCGCGGCAGGGCGGGCTTGTGGCCGCCAGGCTGTTTGCGGCCCTCGGGCCCGCAAGGACCGGCGCGCGCGGGCGACAGCATACGGAGTCCGGGCAGGAAGGGAAGAGCATGAAGATCATCAAGCGCAGCGGAACCGAGGTCACGTTCGACATCGACAAGATCGTGAACGCCATCCGGGCCGCCAACCGCGAGGTTCGCGAGCGCGAGCGCCTCACCGAGCGCCAGGTGGTCTATGCCGCGCAGAACGTCGCCGAGGCATGCGAGAAGGCCGGCCACACCGTCTCCGTCGAGGAGATCCAGGACATGGTCGAGGACGAGATCATGCGCCTCGACTGCTACGAGGTCGCCCGCCGCTACATCATCTACCGCTACGTGCAGGGCCTCAAGCGCACTAAGAACACCACCGACGACAAGATCCTCTCGCTCATCGAGTGCAACAACGAGGAAGTCAAGCAGGAGAACTCCAACAAGAACCCCACCGTCAACTCCGTGCAGCGCGACTACATGGCCGGCGAGGTCTCCAAGGACCTGGCCCAGCGCGTGCTGCTCCCGGCCGACGTGGTGGCCGCCCACAACGAGGGCCTCATCCACTTCCACGACTCCGACTACTTCGCCCAGCACATGCACAACTGCGACCTCGTGAACCTCGAGGACATGCTGCAGAACGGCACCGTCATCTCGGGCACCCTCATCGAGAAGCCGCACAGCTTCTCCACCGCCTGCAACATCGCCACGCAGATCATCGCCCAGGTTGCCTCCTCTCAGTACGGCGGCCAGTCCATCTCGCTCACGCACCTCGCGCCCTTCGTCGAGGTGAGTCGCCGCAAGATTCGTCGAGAGGTCCTGCGCGAGCTTGAGACGCTGGGCGTCCAGGCTGATGACGAGCAGGTCACCCAGGTGGTGGAGAACCGCCTGCGCGACGAGATCCGCCGCGGCGTCCAGACCATCCAGTACCAGGTCGTGACCCTCATGACCACCAACGGCCAGGCGCCCTTCGTCACGGTCTTCATGTACCTCAACGAGGCCCGCACGGCCCAGGAGAAGCACGACCTTGCCCTCATCATCAAGGAGACCCTGCGCCAGCGCTACGAGGGCGTGAAGAACGAGGCGGGCGTCTGGATCACGCCGGCCTTCCCCAAGCTCATCTACGTGCTCGAGGACGACAACATCGAGCCGGGCCAGAAGTACTACTACCTCACCCAGCTCGCCGCCAAGTGCACCGCCAAGCGCATGGTGCCCGACTACATCTCCGAGAAGAAGATGCGCGAGCTCAAGCTCTCCCTTGGCGAGACCGAGGGCAACGGAGATTGCTACACCTGCATGGGCTGCCGCAGCTTCCTCACGCCCGACCGCTCGGGCAACGGCTACGGCAACGTGGCCCACGCCCTCAACTACGAGCCGGGCAAGCCCAAGTACTACGGCCGCTTCAACCAGGGCGTCGTCACCATCAACCTGCCTGACGTCGCGCTCTCCAGCGGCGGCGACGAGGACAAGTTCTGGCAGGTCTTCGACGAGCGCCTGGAGCTGTGCCACAAGGCCCTGCGCTGCCGCCACGAGCGCCTCAAGGGCACGCTCTCCGACGCCGCGCCCATCCTGTGGCAGTATGGCGCCCTGGCCCGTCTGCCAAAGGGCGCGCCGATCGATCCTCTGCTCTACGGCGGCTACTCCACCATCAGCCTGGGTTACGCCGGCCTCTACGAGTGCGTGAAGTACATGACCGGTCATAGCCACACCGACCCGGAGGCCACGCCCTTCGCCATCTCTGTCATGCAGCGCATGAACGACAAGTGCAACGAGTGGAAGGCCGCCGAGGACATCGACTACTCCATCTACGGCACGCCGCTCGAGTCCACGACCTACAAGTTCGCCAAGTGCCTGCAGCGCCGATTTGGCGTGGTCAAGGGCATCACCGACCACGGCTACATCACCAACAGCTACCACGTCAACGTGCGCGAGAAGATCGACGCCTTCACCAAGCTCAAGTTCGAGAGCGAGTTCCAGCGTCTCTCGCCGGGCGGCGCCATCTCCTATGTCGAGGTGCCCAACATGCAGGACAACCTCGAGGCCGTCATGAGCGTGCTGCACTACATCTACGACAACATCATGTACGCCGAGCTCAACACCAAGAGCGACTACTGCCAGGTCTGCGGCTACGGCGGCGAGATCCAGATCGTGGAGGACGATGGCAAGCTCGTCTGGGAGTGCCCCAAGTGCGGCAACCGCGACCAGAGCAAGCTCAACGTGGCACGTCGTACCTGCGGCTATATCGGCACCCAGTTCTGGAACCAAGGCCGTACCGAAGAGATCCGCGATCGCGTGATGCACCTTTAGGTTCCGCCGTTCTACCGAACGGCGGTTACGTCGACGCTGCGCGGCCCCACGGCACTCCATCTAGCCCCTCAGCTGCGCCGGGATGGGCTCCAGGTTCCGTCGTTCTAACGAACGACGGAAGTGCCGACGCTGCGCGCGCCCACAGCACGCCATCTAGCCTTTCAACTTCTCCGGGATGGGCAAAAGCCCTATCCCGGCTTGTTTCAAGGCTATCTGGCGCACTGTGAGCACGCTCGCTGACGTTGGCGCCTACATCGGGTTTGCCTACGCTGTTGGTCGATCGCCTCGCTTTGCTGCGCTATCCTCTAGATGTTCTTATCGTTCGCTTCGGAGGTGGTTATGAACTACGGTGCCATCAAGTACTGCGACATTGCCAATGGGGCGGGCGTGAGGACGAGCTTGTTCGTCTCGGGGTGCCGGCTGCATTGTCCGGGGTGCTTCAACGGCGAGGCGCAGGACTTCTCGTTTGGCGAGGTCTTTGACCGCCAGGTTGAGCGTGACATCATCGAGAGTCTGAGGCCGCCGTATGTTCGTGGTCTTACCTTGCTGGGCGGCGACCCCATGGAGCCCGAGAACCAGCGTGGCATCCTGCCGTTCCTGCAGCGCCTGGTGGTGGAACTTCCCGAGAAGGACATCTGGTGCTACACCGGCTACCTCTACGACAAGGACCTCCAGCCCAGCGGCAGGCGCTACGTGGAGGGCGTGACCGATGAGCTGCTCGAGCACATCGACGTTCTGGTTGACGGCCCATTCTCCCAGGCGCTCTACGACATTAGCCTGAGGTTCCGCGGCAGCTCCAACCAGCGATTGATTGACCTTGAGAAGACCCGCGAGGCCGGCGAGGTCGTCCTCTGGCAAGACGAGCAAGTCTACTCAACCCACACGATGTAAATAGCCCTTTGTGGGCGTTGAGCGACAAGAAGTGGGGACGAGCTGGGTCCCGTCGTATGCGAGTTCCGTACGAGCCGAAGGCCACTTAATGTGGCCTTCGTGCGAGCAGGACTGTCTGAGCAGGCGACGGGACCCGGCTCGTCCCAAACCGTGCGTTCGTTAATTTGGTAGCGCTACATCCCCAGGTGCGCAGCAAGGTCCAGGATGGCCTTGCGGTAGCCCTCGATGCCCATGCCGGTGATGGTCTCAAAGCAGGCCTGGCGCACGTAGGAGACCTGACGGAAGTCCTCACGATCCTCCACGCGGCTGATGTGGACCTCTACGCAGGGCAGCGAGACGGCCTTGACGGCATCGAGGATGGCGATGGAGGTGTGCGTGTAGGCGCCGGGGTTCATGACGATGCCGTCGAAGGCGCCAAGGGCGGCCTGGATTTCGTCCACGATGGAGCCCTCGTGGTTTGACTGGTAGCACTTCACGTTGGCAAAGCCAGCCTCGGCCGCCGCTGCCTTGCAGGTCCGGATGAGGGCGGCATAGTCTTCCTTGCCGTAGATGCCCGGCTCGCGAACACCAAGCATGTTGATGTTGGGCCCGTTGATGACGAGCACCGAGCGGCCCTTGTCCTTGTTGGCCTTCGTCGTCTTGGCCGATTCGCTCTTCTTTCCCGTGTCTCCCAAAAAGGCGCGCAGCGCGTCGAGGTCGTCACCGTCCAGTCGCTCGTTGTCAAGCGCGGCCTGCTGCTGCGCGCGGTAGGAGCTGCGGCGGCCGGGCGTTATGACGACGCGGTCGGCAATGCCGCCCCTGCCCTGCTCGGGTTCGCCGTCTGCGGCCTCAACCTCGTCTTTGTTCTCGCCGATGGTGACCAGCGGATTGGCGCAAGCGCCGTCAGCCTCGCTCAGCGCGGTGTTTGATTGGATGGCAAACTCCCGGGCCACCCCCTCGATTGCCGCGGGCCCAAAGACGACCTCAAGGCCGTTCGTTCCGCGAGAGGCCGTTCCGAGGACTCCTCGAATCTCGTGAAGGGCATTCGAATCTACCTGGGAAGTGTCAACCAGGGAAAGCCTCAGGCGCGTGAGGCAGGTTGTGACGCCGTCGACGTTGCCCTTGCCTCCGATTGCTGCTAGTACCTTTGCGGCGACTTCCTGGTAGTTCATGGGTAGGTCTTTCTAAGCGCGGTTCTTCGATAATCGGTGGTCCAAAGCCTACTTGGGGCTTCGGAGTAATTTTCCATCGCTATACGTTGCCATGAATTTGTTTCAAGCGGACAACTTATTTGCGAGAGGTCTCTTGGCGTACCTCGAGCGGCTGCTAGAGGCCAAGCCTCTCCACAATCTCCAAAGCGTCTCCATGGGCGCTTCCGGTGCAGGTCACGATTTCGTCTGCCCAGGCGCGGTAGAGCGGCATGCGTTGCTCGGCAAGCGCGGCCACGCCGTTGGCCTGCGATAGCGGCCGTCCCTTGCTCGAGAGCTGGTCGAGCGGCCGGTCGAGCATGACGATGGTGCCGTTCTGCTGCATGAGCGGCAGGTTCTCGGGCCTGGTGACTACGCCGCCGCCGCAGGAGAGGATGAGCGAGCTCTGCGCGCTGTAGGCGGCGAGCA
>CAVJWS010000102.1:0-6572 GCA_963653485.1 Prevotella sp. CAG:279 | reverse complement strand
GAGCTTGTAGACGTAGATCTTGCCGGTGGTGCGGTCGATGGTGACCTTGGCGCCGAAGTCCATGTGCATGACGTTGGCGTAGCTCGCCGCGAGGCTCTGCTCGAGCCTGTCGAGCAGGTAGAGCTCGTCAATGTGCTTCTCCTGGCACAGCGTCATCAGCGCTTCCATCATCTCGGATGCCATGTGTCGTTTCCCTCCTGGGTATCTGTGGGCCTGCGCCCTCTTGTCCGTTTTCGTAGTTGCGCGGGCGTGCGCCCGCGGCCGAGGTGTTACTTGGTGCCCTTCTTCTTGCCCTTCTCGGACTCGAAGCTGGGCTTGATGGTGCAACGGCGAATCTCGCCGAGCTCGAAGCTGGCCTCGCCCTCCTCGGTGTTGAGGACGACGGCGCCCTCGCGCACGCCGACGAGCTCGCCGGAGAAGCGCTTGCGGCCCTCGAGGGCGTTAGTGGTCAGCGAGACCTGCTCGCCCGCGAAGCGAACGAAGTCGCGCTCGCGACGAAGCGGCCTGTCGAGGCCAGGCGAGCTCACCTCGAGGGTGTAGGAACCGGCAAAGGGGTCCACGACGTCGATGGCGTCGGAGACCCACTTGGTCTGGGCGGCCACGTCGTCGAGCGAAATGGGGTCGGCGTCCTCGTCGAGCCAGTCGATGCGCACGCGCACCGTCGGTGCCTTGGTTGCGCCCACGACCTCGACGTCGACGATGTCGACGCCATGGGCCTCGGCCGCGGCCTCGAGCGCCTCGAGGATGGTGGAAGTCTTGTCGGCTGCCACGTGGCCCTCCTTTCACGCGGGCAAAACCCGCCTACATACAAAGAGATGCGGGGCGAAAACTCCACCCCACATCCCTCATTCAGTGCACATTTACAATAAAAGTATATGAAACTAGCAGCTACGGCGCAAGAAGATAATTCTGTGCACCCTGTGAAGCCCCGCGAGGCGCAGGGCCGCGAGGCGGACCTAGCTCGGCAACGTGCCCACCAGGTCGCCGGAGAGTTGGGCCGAGGCGCCGGACGACACGGCCACGTTGAGCGTCACCGTGGAGCCGGGGGCGACACGGGAGCCGACGGCGGGCGTGGTCGAGACGACGCGGCCGGAGACCTGCTCGGCGGACTCAATCTCGTTCACGCCGACGGAGAAGCCCTTCTTCTCAAGCTGGGCCTCGGCCTGGGCCTGGCTCCAGCCGACGACGTTGGGGACGGAGCGCCCGCCGAACACCTCGGCGCGGTACCCGACGACGAAGACGAGCGCGCAAAAGACGACGACGAGGGCAAAGCCGAGGAACACGCGAAGGCCGCGCTTGGCGCCGCTGTTCCTGGAACGCCTGCCGGCGCCCATGCCCGAGAGGCCCTCGACGCTCTTGCGCGAGGCCAGGGCCCGGTCGGCCTGGGCCCTCGCGTCCTTGCCCGACTCCCTCAGGCGCTGGCCGCAGGACGGGCAACGCGCGGGAAGCAGGCCCTCGCCGAGTTCGGCGTTGCAACGCGGGCACTTCATCTTTCCCCCTCTCGCCTAAACGTAGGCCCCGCCAAGAGACGGGGCCATACGCAAGCTAGTTGGCGACGACGTTCACGAGCTTGCCGGGAACGACGATGACCTTGCGGACGGTCTTGCCCTCGAGGTGCGAGGCGACGGCCGCAAGCGCGGCCTTCTCCGTCTCCTCCTTGGAGGCGTCGGCCGCGATGGTCGCGCGACCGCGGACCTTGCCCATGACCTGCACGGCAATCTCGACCGTGCTGGAGACGGCCAGCGAGGCGTCGAACTCGGGCCAGGGCTCGTTGTAGACAAAGCCCTCGAGGCCGAGCGCCTCGCGGTGGAGCTCCTCGGCCCAGTGCGGACAGACCGGGGCAAGCATGGACACGAGGTCGCGTGCCACCAGGCCGGCGAGCGCGGCGTCACGCGACTCCGCCGGGCACTCCCCCACCCAGGCGTTCACGGCGTTGGTGAGCTCCATGGCGGCGGAGATGGCGGTGTTGAACTGCGCGTTGTCGTAATCCTTGGTGCAACGCGAGCCCAGGCGGTGGAGGCTGCGGAAGAGCTCGGCCTCGCGCTCGGTGAGCTTGGCTGCGTCAACGGGGGCGAACTCGGTGGCGCCGGGCGTGCGGGCAAGCTCCCACACGGCGTTCCAGGCGCGCTTGATGAAGCGGTTGCAGCCGGCGACGGCCTTCTCGCTCCAGTCGAAGTCCTTCTCGGGCGGGGCGATGAACAGGATGGTGAGGCGCATGGTGTCGGCGCCGTAGGGCTCGATGACCGAGCTCGGTGGCACGACGTTGCCCTTGGACTTGGACATGGTCTCGCCGTTCTCGTCCTTGACCATGCCCTGGCACAACAGGTTGGTGAAGGGCTCGTCGCAGGAGAGCAGGCCCAAGTCGCGACAGACCTTGGTCCAGAAGCGGCTGTAGAGCAGGTGCAGGATGGCGTGCTCGATGCCGCCGACGTAGTTGTCAACCGGCATCCAGCGGTCTGTGGCCTGCTTGGAGAACGGCAGCTCGTCGTTGTGCGGGTCGCAGTAGCGGATGTAGTACCAGCTCGAGCAGGTGAAGGTGTCCATGGTGTCGGTCTCGCGACGGGCCGGCTTGCCGCAGACGGGGCAGGTGGTCTCATAGAAGTCGCGGCACTCGGCCAGGGTCTCGCCGGCGCCGAGGTCGAGGTTCTCGGGCAGCGTCACGGGCAGCTGCCCGTCCGGCACCGGCACGATGCCGCAGTGCTCGCAGTGGACCATGGGGATGGGGTTGCCCCAGTAGCGCTGGCGGCTGATGAGCCAGTCGCGCAGGCGGTAGTTAACCTTGCGACGGCCCGTGCCCGCAGCCTCGAGGTCGGCCACGACGGCGGCCTCGGCCTCGGAGTGCTTGCCGCCCACCAGGCCGGTGTACTTGCCGGACTGCACGAGCACGCCCTCGGCGGCCATGGCGGCCTCCCAGTCGACCGAGATCACGACCTTCTCGGCCTGGCCGGCGAGCTGCTCGTAGAGCGGGTTGTCCTTCTCGATGACCACCGGCACGATGGGCAGGTCGTACTTGCGGGCAAACTCGAAGTCGCGCTGGTCGCCGCAGGGAACGGCCATGACGGCGCCGGTGCCGTAGTCGGAGATGACGTAGTCGGCAACCCACACGGGCACCTTCTCGCCGTTGATGGGGTTGACCATATAGCGGCCGGTGAAGGCACCGTGCTTCTCAAGGTCGCCCTGGGCGCGCTGGACGGCGGTGATCTTCTGGGCGCCCTCCACGACCTCGCGAACCGCCGCCTCGTACTCGGTGCCCTCGACGAGCTCCATAAGACCCTTGTACTCGGGCGCGAGCAGGAAGAAGGTGCAGCCGAAGAGGGTGTCGGCGCGGGTGGTGAAGACGGTGATCTTCTCGTCGGTGGGGTTGCCGGCGGCGTCGCAGAGCGTGAAGTCGACCTCGGCACCCTCGGAGCGGCCGATCCAGTTGGCCTGCATCTGCTTTACGCGCGAGGGCCAGCCGGGGAGCTTGTCCAGGTCATCGAGCAGCTCCTGGGCATAGTCGGTGATCTTGAGGTACCACTGCTCGAGGTCGCGCTTCTCGGGCGTGCTGCCGCAACGCCAGCACTTGCCCTCGACGACCTGCTCGTTGGCGAGCACGGTGTTGCAGCCCGGGCACCAGTTGACCGGGTTCTTCTTACGGTAGACCAGGCCCTTCTCGTACATCTTGGTGAACATCCACTGGCCCCAGCGGTAGTACTCGGGGTCGCAGGTGCGCACGAGGCGGTCGTAGTCATAGGAGAAGCCCATGCGGCGCATGGTGGCCAGGGCGTTGTCCATGTTCTTGTAGGTCCACTCGGCCGCCTGGGTGTTGTGCTTGATGGCGGCGTTCTCCGCGGGCAGGCCAAAGGCGTCGAAGCCGATGGGGTGCAGCACGTCATAGCCGCGCATGCGGGCCTGGCGCGCCATGCAGTCGCCGATGGTGTAGTTGCGGGCGTGGCCCATGTGCAGGTCGCCGGAGGGGTACGGGAACATCTCTAGCACGTACTTCTTGGGCTTGCTCGGGTCCTCATCGGTCTTGTAGACGCCCTGCTCGTCCCAGACGCGCTGCCACTTCTGCTCGATGGCCTGAGCGTCATAGGCCGGGAAGCGCTGTGCCTCGGTGTTCTTCTCGTCGCACATCGTACGTGCCCTCCATACCTACTAACGGATAACCGCTCCATACTACCAGCTTTGTGTTTCGGCGGCTCTCCGGGACAAATGCCATCTCTTGGCTAGCAATAAACCCCAGCTAGCTTTTGTAAGGCCACTTGCGTTTTCCTTCGTATCCAAATGGCTAAATATTGGTATGGTTGCAATCAGCTGAAATTTTTCAGGTGTACCTTTAGCGTGTAGCTTAAGGAGGAGGATAGCGTGTCGGGTTGGTCGCTTGCATGCGAGTACCTCGGACTTATTCTCAACGGCATCATTGCCGCCTTCTACCATGACCCTCGCCAGCCCAAGTCTCCCAAGAGGGCCCTCTTTTCGTGGTGCCTCGCGTGGGTGAGCATCTCGACCGTGCTCAACTGCCTCACGGTCTACCTCGCGCCATACGCGGGCGTGCTCCCCAACTTCTTTAACTACGGCATCAACACGGTCTATTACCTCAGTTGCGTCCTGATGACGATCTTTATCTCGACCTACATCGTCAACCGCATCTACGAGTACGAGCCCGAGTCCGCCGGCACGGCGATTGCGCGCAACGTCCAGATCGGCATCATGGCGTTCTACGCGGCGCTGTGCGTGGCCAACCTCTTCACCGGCATCCTCTTTAGGTTTGACGAAGGCGCCAACTACGTCCGCGGCCCCCTCAACCCCATCGGCTACCTCGCGCTGCTTGTCGAGGCAGTCCTCGTCATCGGCTGCTACGCGAGCAACCGGGAGAAGACCGGGCGCTCCATCTCCCTCATCATCAAGATCGTGCCGAGCGTGGTTTTGGTTCTCGGGGCCTTCCAGCTCCTCTATCCCGACCAGCTCATGACCGGCATCATCGGCGCCATCGCCAACTTTATCCTGTTCGTGAACTTCCAGAGCTGCCGCGTGGAAGAGGACCAGCTCACGGAGCTCCCGAACAGGCAGAGCTTTACGGCCGAGCTCGAATACCGGCTTAGGGCAAAGGCCCCGATGAAGGTGCTGCTCGTCTCAGTGCGCAAGTTCACGCAGGTCAACCGTGTCTACGGCCACGCCGGCGGCGACGCGATCCTGCACCAGGTTGCCCAGGCGCTCTCAAAGACCCTGAGCTACGGCCATGTCTTCCGCTTTGGCGGCTCGGTATTTGCGGCCATCGTCCCCATCACCGACGCCAATCGCCGCGAGGGCCTGGTGGATGACGTCCGGGCCTGCCTGGACAAGCGCTGGACCGTCGGCCGCCACACCGCCGAGATGCGCAACTGCGTGATCCAGCTCACGAGCGACGAAGCCAATCCCTCCAGCGTCGAGGACCTTGTCCGCCAGCTCGAGTACACCTTGGCCATCGCCAAGGAGGAGGACCTCGACGTCCTGTGCTTTGACGAGCAGGTTCGTGAGCGCTACAACCACCACATCGAGCTCAAGCATGACGTCGAGACGGCCATCGAGGACAAGCGCTTTGAGGTGTGGTACCAGCCCATCTACAACCACGCAAAGGATTGCTTCGACGGCGCGGAGGCCCTCGTGCGCATGCGTGACGACAACGGCCGGCTCGTCTCCCCCGACGAGTTCGTGCCCATCGCCGAGACGAGCGACCTCATCGAGAGCATCACATGGATCGTCATCGAGGACGCCTGCCGCCTGCTGGGCAGCCGCGAGGTCCCGGGGCTCGAGCGCGTCTCGGTCAACCTCACGGCCAAGCAGCTTCTGCAGCACAACCTCGCCGACAAGCTCGCGGCCACGCTCAAGCGAAACGGCGTGCGCCCCGAGCAGATAAAGCTTGAGATTACGGAACGCACCATCACCGAGAACGGCGATTTGGTCTCGTGTGCCATGAAGGAACTTTCCGAGCATGGGATCGAATTCATGATGGATGACTTCGGCACCGGCTACTCAAACCTCGCCGGCGTGCTTAACATGCCCTTCTCCTTCGTGAAGCTCGACCGTACGCTCATGGACGGCCTGGAGAGCGACCCACGCAGCCAGCTCATGGCAAACCAGCTCATCAGCTTCTTCCACGAGATGGGGCACACGGTCATAGCCGAGGGAATAGAGACCGCCAAGCAAGCCGAGCTCGTCATCGCGTTTGGCACCGACCTCGTGCAGGGCTACCACTACGCCAGGCCGATGGCCGCCTCCGAACTCGCCAGCTGGGCAGCCAAGCGCCAGTAGCAAAGACTCACAGCGCCCAAACGAAAAGAGCCCGCCGCGCGAACGCGACGGGCTCGAGCTTGTGCTGGCGAGGACTCTTATCGGTAGCTCAGGCCCTGGTGGTTCTGGTCCTTCACCACGACGTCGTGGGCGCCGCCCTCGACGATGGAGACCGAGGAGACGAGGGTGAGGCGGGCCTTGTCCTGCAGCTCGGGGATGGAGTTGGCGCCGCAGTTGCACATGGTGGACTTGACCTTGTAGAGCGTGGCGGAAACGCCGTCATGCAGGGTGCCGGCATAGGGCACGTAGGAGTCCACGCC
>CAVJWS010000101.1:0-6656 GCA_963653485.1 Prevotella sp. CAG:279 | reverse complement strand
TAGAAGCTCTTTCCGTATTTTTTACCGAGGAACTTGGCGGCTAGGAAGCCTTTGCCTTTTGCTGCCCAGTCGACGGGCTCGGGGCTTACCACGGGGAGCTCCTCGTAGACGTAGCCGTTGACCTCAAGCCAGGGGTCAAGCAGGCGCTCGCTCACGCGGCCCAGATACCTAGCCCCAAAGGCGTCGTACCGGGCGGGATCGTGCCGCTGCTCAAGCACCTCAAGGACCTCGAACATGTACTGGCAGTACGCGTCGAACAGGTCCTCGCGCATCACGAACATGTTGAAGATGTGCGCGGTCTTGCCGCTCATGAGGTGGTCCCAAGCTTCCACATACTCAGGCTTGGTATCCACCAGCACATTGCGGCACTCGTCAAACTGGCAACCCTCGAACGTGTGCGAGTAGTGGTCGTACACAGACTCGATGTAGTAATTCCTGCGCTTTGCCACCACAATACCGGACTTCTCCAGCAACGGCTTAAGCTCCTCAGCCGTAACCAGGCGCTCGAACGGATCGTCGGAACGGCGACGCTTGGCACTCGGACTGCCAAGGTGCCTGCGGTAATGAACGATACCCTTGTACTTGGAGCCGCAGTTCTTCCAGAGCCAGTACAGCCCAGTAAGCTCGCAGTAGTACGGGTTCTTCTCGGAAATCTGGTCGCCCTCGTCGTCACCCTGCATGTCCTGGCACACATCCGGATGCAGCGCCGCGCCAACGTGAAGCGGCAGGTACATGGGGTCACTCGGCATCTGGTAAGGCTTGTGGGTGGCAACGCCAATGGTGATGTCCTGGTCCTCACGCATCGGCTACCGCCCCCTCGCCATGGCCTTGAAGGTGCGCGCGAAGATGCGCATGTCGAGGGGGAGGCTCGCGTGGCGGGCATAGAAGACCTCGAGGGCCTGGCGGTCGCCGGACTCCCAGGTGGCCTCGTTGCGGGCGCAGACCTGCCACCAGCCGGTGATGCCGGGCTTGATGGAAAGCACGAGGTCGCGCGCGGTGCCGTAGTCGTAGGTCTCCTCCATCGTCACAGGCCTGGGGCCAATGACGGAGAGCTCGCCCTTGAGGACGTTCAAGAACTGCGGCAGCTCGTCCAGGCTCGTCTTGCGCAAGAAGCGGCCCACGCGGGTGATGCGCGGGTCATCGTCGACCTTTTGCTCGCGCAGCCACTGCTGCATCTGCTCGGGCGAGAAGTAGCGCTCGGGGTTGGAGTGCGCGTCGGGGTACATGCTGCGGAACTTGTACATGTAGAGCGGCTTGCCGTATTGGCCCACGCGCTTCTGCGTGAAGATGGGCGAGGCACCGGGGCTGTCGATGACGATGGCCGCGCAGATGATGGCGCCCGGCACCAGGCACACGGCCGTGGCAACCGCAGAAAACACCAGGTCAAAGGCGCGCTTAACAGCGTGGTAGGCGGTGCCGCCCGGCGCGGGGGACGGGATGGTGTCATCCGGCGGGGGCAGGATGTAGCCACCGCGATCATAGGTGACCTTGTCGGGCTGGACTGCGGGGGCCGCAGGTGCGATGGCGCTCGCGGCAGCGGTGGCGCTTGCGGCGGCGGAGCCCGTGGCAACGTCAGCGTAGGCAGCAGCGCCATCAGCGCCGGCTACGAACGCATGGGAGCCTTCAGAAACCTCAACGACCTGCTGGGAGCTGGCCGGCGCCGGTGCGGCCGAGGCCGCGGTGCCGTCCAACACTACGCTAGCTGCGCAAGACCCCGCAGCCATGCTTTGCGTTTCTCCGCTCTCCAACACTTCCCTGCCAACTCCGCAATTGAACTTGCAACTAATACTAGCCAGAAAAGCCGCAAACGGGCTGATTGGGCCCGTAGCGGCTTGACCATTTCTGAAACCATTCTAGCAGCTACCCCGGCGAGACCCCCCCCCCGCAATATTTTGCGCTCTCCCGTCTTCACATCCTCCATATTGGGGGACGGGACGAAGCGGCACGCACGCAGGGTCGGGAACGGCGCGTAGCGGCACGCACGCAGGGTCGGGAACGGGACACACGCATGGCTGAGGACGTGACGGAGCGGCACGCATGCAGAAAGCCCCACAGCCGCACCGGACTCCCCCGCCCCGCACATCCCGCGCGGAATGTGCGGCCCTAGCCCTGCTCCCCCAGGCCCAACTCTGGCAGGGCCGACACAATCGCCTTGCGCTCCCGTTCCTGCAGGTAGCTCGGGTTGAGCTTTGACTTGCCGTAGGCGAGGTAGGTTCCCTGCGTCTTGGCGACAAGCTCGGACGTGAAGAACTGCTCCCAGCTGAAGAAGTCCGCGCTCTCGATGTAGTCGGCCGGGCGCAGCAGCATCTCGCGCGTACGCCTGTCGTCAAAGAGGCCGGAGCTGAGGACGAGCCACTCAAACGACTCAGGCAAGAACAGGCGAACGTCCTTGAAACGCCTGAGCGAGGTCACGAGCTCCATCTCGGGGCCAAAGGCCGCGCCGTCGGCAATCACCAGGACGGAGTTGGCGTCGCAGTTGCGCACCACGTCGTAGATGCGGTCCTTGCCACCGGCGCTCACGCACGCAACGCCGCTGCGCGCGCACAGCGCCGAGAAGAACTCGTAGCCGCTGTTGCTGTCCTCAACCACCACGAGCTCGGGTCTCTCGCCCGTAAAGGCCCCGTCGCCATAAATTCGATATGTTGAGGCGTAGATGCGCGAATAGGCAGGGTACTTGGCCGTGGAGCGGTTGGTGTTCCGCAGGCCGTAGATCTCGTCCACGCTATAGGGCAGCTGCTTCAGCGCCTCGCGGGCAACCAGCACGTAGTAGTTGTCGCTGTTGCGGGCCGCGCGGGCAAAGTCGTGCGAGCGCATGAACGTGGAGTCCTCGTCGATGAAGACGATGCTCTGGCGCATCTCGGCAAGCTCGCTCTCCCACCTGCGGCCGGAGAGCACCTTGCATGGGACGTCGCAGTTCACCGTGACGCCGCTCGCCGCGCCCAGCTCGTCAAACTGGTCGATGAGCTCGAGCAGGGTCGTCTTGCCGGTGGCGCTGTTGCCCTGCAGGATGGTGAGGTTGCGGCGAACGAGCAGCTTGATCTGCAGGCGGTTGTTGCGGACGATGACCTGGTGCTCGCCCTTCATCGTGCCTCGCCCCGCAGGCAGTCGGCGCCGACGAGGACGAGCTCGTCCATGGTGTGGATGACCTCGCCGGTGTTGTCGATGCGGGCCGTGAAGCGGCCGTTGCCAAAGTTCATGAGATGGTGGAGGGTGACGGTCACGTCGTGCAGCTTGGCGATGCGCAAGATCCAGTAGGCGCAGTTGTCACCGCAGTTTGTGGCGTTGTAGACGTTGTCCGGCGCGAACAGCATGAGCAGCAGGGCCTTGGTGCCGCTAGAGAGCTTCTCCGGCGGGATGGGGCCAAGGGCCTTCGTCTCTATCACGTTGGGCGCAAGGACGACGCCGCCGTCCACCGACTTGATGATGCGCCGCGCCAGCGGGTCTTCGAGCCACTCGGCAGCATAGGTGTTGTTGAAGTAGACGGACGGGCTGTCAATCGCCCCGTCCATGTCGCCAAAGTGAATGGTAAGCACACGCCCTCCTGTTCCAGCAGCAGTATACGTGGTTTGGGAGGAGCGGGCGCGCCTGCCTCGGGGTCGCGGGGCCGGCGCCAGGGCCGGCGGCGCAGGCGAGGGACTCGCCAAAGGCCGGGATGCCGCGACCGCACCCAACGTGCTGCGAATCGCACGTATAGGTGAGTTGCCGCGGCCGCGGAGCGCGTCCTACCCCACGCGCCGCGCACGGGAAGAGCGCCCCTACCCCACGCGCTTGGCGTAGTCGCTTAGGCGCTCCACCAGAAGCTCCGTGGCGTGCTCGAAGACTCCCTCGAAGAAATCGCTGGTGAAGAGGCTGTAGTCGGGGGTGCCGCTTATGTGGTTGGCCTGGTTGCTGGCCACAATGTTGTTGGCCACCTCAACCGAGCGACGCACGTCCACCTCGGCCACGCGGTACTGGGGGAAGGCTGCGGCCTGGGCCAGCACCGCGTCGCTCGCCTCGCAGGTGAGCGTGATGGGCAGCGTGCGGCCGAACTTGTCAAAGTCGCCCTGCTTGCGGATGCGCGTGCGCTCACCCGCCGGCACGTCGTACTTGCGCAGCCACGCGTGGGTGGCCTCGTTGTAGGCGCTGTCGCAGGCAAGGTGGGCCCACGCGCCCAGCACCATGTCGCTCGCGCGATAGGTAGGCGCGGCCAGCATCTGCCGCACGCGCTCGTGCTCTGCGGCCGTTGGCGGCAGGATGAAGTTGCCGCCCGCGCGGGAAATCTCCACGCCCTGCTCCACCGTGATGGGCGCAGGCCCCAGCGGCACGCCGGCCGGCGGCTCGCTCACAGGCTCCACGTAGAGGTCCCAGAACTCGCGCTCGCGCGGGATGGGGATGGAGCAGGGGTCGGCAAAGTGGGTGGCCACGTAGGGCAGGATGCCCGAGGGCCGCGGCAGCATGTAGCCGATGTAGACGTCCGGCACGTAGTTGCCGAACAGGAAGGCGTCCACGTCATGGATGCCAAACGAGCTCGCCGGCCCCTCGGCAAGGAGCCGCTGCACATGGGCGGTATGTACGTTCCAACTAGGCATGTCCCCATGCTAGCACGGGGCGCGTGCGCTACGGCAGCGGGCGTCACGCGCTGGTAATCCGCCGGCCCACTTCGATGAATGTAGCCTCTTGAGCCATCTAGACCCCCGCCTGGCGCCCAAAAGGGCTTGGAACCGCTTCGGGACTCTATTGCAGCGCATCTGCGTGAGTTGCGCCGATTGCGGTCGGAAAACCACCCCGCGCCACGTAGGTTGCTTGCAAATGGCCGGATGGCCAAACGAACGCAAAAGGCCGCTGCAGCCTGTGCCGCAGCGGCCTCATTCTGGTTTGGCAACTAGCCCTCAGGCGAGGGGGCAAAGCCGGGCGATGGGGGCGCGCTCGCTCCCCTAGCCGCGGACCTCGCCGCCGGTGGAGGCGCAGACCTTCTTCACGAGCTTGGCGTGGGCCTTCTCCACCTCCTCGCTGGTGAGGGTGCGGTCGGCCGCGCGGTAGGTGAGCTCAAAGGCCATGGACTTCTTGCCCACGCCCACGCGCACCGGGTCGCGGTAGACGTCGAAGAGCCTCGCGCTCTCAAGCAGCTTGCCGCCGGCGCTGGTGAGGCGCTGGGAAAGCATCTCGGCCGTGACGTCCTCGTCCACCACGATGGCCAGGTCGTGCGTGATGGCCGGCAGGGTCGGGACGTCCTGGTAGGGCAGCTCGCGGGCGGCCAGGCGCAGCAGGTGCGGCTCGGAGAGCTCAAAGGCCACGACCTCGGCGCCGATGCCAAAGTTGGCCAGCGACTTGGGGTGCACGTTGCCCACCCAGCCCAGCAGCTCGCCTGCGGCGTAGACCTCGGCCGAGCGGCCCGGCTGCAGCCAGCCGTAGGCCTCAGCGTCGCAGGGCTTGAAGCGCACCTTGGTGATGCGCAGGGCGGAAAGCAGGCGCTCCACCACGCCCTTGGCGTCGAAGAAATCGAGCTTGCCGTGCTTCTCGTTCCAGCCGTCCTGCCCCCAGGCGCCGCAGAGCACGCCACAGACGTAGCGCGGCTCGTCGGGCAGGGTGCGGCCCTCGTGGCCAAAGAAGACGCGGCCCTGCTCGTAGAGGGTGACGTTCTCCACGCCGTGGTCCAGGTTGTAGGCCACCGAGCGCAGCAGGCCCGGCAGGATGGAGCGGCGCATCTCGGAGTTGTTGGCCAGGAGCGGGTTCATGATGCGCACGGGCACGCCGCGGCCCTGCTCGGAGATGTTGGCGCGCTCAAGGTCGCCGTCCTCGGCAAAGCAGTAGGTGAAGGTCTCGGACAGGCCGCAGGCGCGCAGGGTGCGGCCGATGAGGTGGGTGCGCTGCTGGTCCACGGTGAGGCCGCCGTGGTGGTTGCGCGCGGCGGGCAGCGTGGGCTCAACGCGGTCCATGCCCCACAGGCGCAGCACCTCCTCGATGAGGTCGGCCTCGCGGGTGAGGTCCGGGCGGTTGGTGGGCGCCACGACCTCAAAGTCGCTGGTGCCGCGCTGCTGCACCACGGCGCAGCCCAGGCGCTCGAGCAGGTGGGAAATCTCGGCGTCGGTGATGGGGGCGCCGCACATGGCGCGCACGCGCTCGCCGCGCAGGCTGATGCGGGCGGCCACCACGGGCACGGGGTACTCGTCCACGCGGCCGCGGCAGACGGTGGCGCCGCAGCAGCTCTCGAACAGGGCGGCTGCGATGTCGGAGACCTCCTCGCAGTTGGCGGCATCGACCTGGCGCTCGAAGCGGATGGAGGCCTCGCTCATGAGGTTGAGGTTGCGGCTCGTGCGCGAGATGTGGCTCTTGTCAAAGCAGGCGCTCTCCAGAAGGACGTCCACGGTGGTGTCGTCGATCTCGGAGTTGAGGCCGCCCATGACGCCGGCCAGGCCCACGGGACGCTCGCCGTCGTCGGTGATGACGGCCATGTCGCTCGTAAGCGTGCGATCCTGGCCGTCGAGCGTGGTGAGCTGCTCGCCGTCGCGGGCGGCGCGCACCACGATGTGGCGCTTGCCGTCGCGCTCGGAGAGCTTGCCCAGGTCAAAGGCGTGCAGCGGCTGGCCGGTGAGGTACATCACGTAGTTGGTGACGTCCACGACGTTGTTGATGGGACGGCTGCCGGCGGCGATGACGCGGCGGGCGAGCCACTCGGG
>CAVJWS010000100.1:0-6671 GCA_963653485.1 Prevotella sp. CAG:279 | reverse complement strand
GCCTCATCGTGAGCCTCAACCGCATGGAGGTCGGCAAGGGCGGCGTCACCACCGCCCAGAAGGAGATCGAGGCCAAGTACGGCTTCCCCGTGGCCAGCATCGTCTCCATGGCCGAGGTCGTCGAGGTGCTCCACAACCACGAGGTCGGCGGCAAGGTCGTCATCGACGACGCTCTCAAGGCCGCCATCGACGCCTACTACGAGCAGTACGGCGCCAAGGAGTAGGGATTTAAAATCGGCCCGCTGTTGGAGTGCAACAGCGGGCCGATTTGTTGTTCAGTGCTCCTGATGCAACAGGGCTACTTCTCCGCGAGCTTGGGGCGGATGACGAAGACCACGAGCAAAAAGCCGACGAAGGTGACCAAGGCCGCGACCATGAACACGGCGCAGACGCCGTTTTGGATGAGCGCCGTGTCTGTGGGGTCGGCGGCGGTGTTGAGGTCGTAGGCTACGCCGAAGGTGGCGGCCGCGATGGTGTTTGCCAGCGAGTTCACGAAGTTCACGAGCGAGGTGCCCACGCCCATGTCGGCCGGCGGCAGGGTGGCCTGCGCGGTGGGGGTGATGGAGACGCAGCGGAAGCTCTCGGCCACGCCCGTCACGGTGATGGCCGCGAAGTAGACGGCGATGGGCATCGCGGCGTTGGTGAAGCCGAGCGCAAGCATGGGCAGGGCCACGAGGGCGGTGCCGACGGCCATGGCCTTCCAGGCGTTCTGGGCGTTCTTGCCCACCCAGACGCCAACCACGGTGGGCAGCACCATGGTGAGGATCGTGCGCGGGAACTGCAGCGAGCCGGCGAGGCTCGTGGAGGCGCCGAGCACCTTCATGGCGCCGATGGGCGCGTAGGTGTTCATCGCGGTGGTGTAGAAGTAGCAGATGAAGCCAATGACCAGCAGCAAGGTGTACTGCTGGTTGCCAAAGAGGCGCAGCGGGATCAACGGCTCGGCGGCGGCCTTCTCAATCTTTACGAACACGACGGCGGCTGCGATGCCCGCGACGAAGCCGCCGATGATGGCGGGGTGGCCCCAGCCGGCGGTGGAGCCGAAGTTGAGGGGCAAGAGAATGCCGCAGAGGGCCACCACGAGGGCGAAGATGCCCGCGGTGTCAATCTGGGCCTTGCCCTCGCGCTTGACGTTGGGCAGGTTCAGGCCAATCAGCAGCACGCCGGCGAGCAGCGGCACGGCGGGCATGAGGATGGCAACGGTGAGCAGCCCCATGTCGGTGAGGATGCCGGCGACGATCGATCCGCCAAAGCCGCCGACGGCGATGGAGGTCGCGAGCATGCCCATGGCCTTGGGCACGTCCTTTCGCTCGTTGATGAGGCCGACGATGATGTAGGGCGCGGCGGTGAAGGCGCCTTGCGCAAATCCGATGAGCAGGCGCAGCGCCATGAGCGGCACGAGCGAACGGGCGAACGCGAAGGCGCAGCCCGCCACGGCGCAGATGACGCCCGGGATCACGACGATGTTGCGGCGGCCGATGAGGTCGCCAAGCTTGCCGCCGATGGGCGTCATGATGCAGATGCCGAGGTTGGCGAAGATGGTGAAGAGGCTCACGTACCCCATGGCGTTGACGCTCTCGAGGATGGGCGAGGTGAGCGTGGCGAAGACGAGGCCGTACATGGCGACGGAGAGCATCATGCAGACGCATCCGGCTTGCACGGCGCGCTTCTTGGCGGCCGGCAGCGGGATTGCGACCTGCGGCTGCTCGGTGGCTTGATCTGCCATTTTGGTACTCCTTTCCTGCGAGGGCATTGCTGCCTTAAGCGGGTTGCTTGAGACGAGCGTTGAGGTTCTTTGTTCGAATTAACCACAGGTAGCTAGGCAAGTTACCTCGGGCTGCCGGCGAAGGAATTCGTCGGAGGTGCGAGGTGCCTGCGCAAGGCTGTGGCACGACACTCAAATTAACCGCAGGTAGCTAGGCCTGGTGCTCCTCGAGCCAACGGGTTGCGACATGGGCGAGCAAGGCCGGGCCCTGGTCGCAGACGTCCTCGTTGAACTGTACCTTGGGGTTGTGCGCGTTGTAGGCCCCACGCTCGTCGGGGTAGCCGGCAGAGAGGTACATGAACGTGGAGGGAACCTGCTCGGCGATTGAGGCGAAGTCCTCCGAGGCACTCGCTTCGATGCCGGGGTAGGGCGTGAGGTTGGGGATGGTAAGCTCCTTCATATAGCCCACGACCTCGTTTGTGAGCTTGGGGTCGCAGATGAGCGGCGCCACGTCGGAGAGCGAGGTGACCTCGGCCGTGGCCCCGTAGGCCTCGGCGGTCTTGGTGGCAACCTCGCGCATGCGCCTCACCATGACCTCGCGCGCGCCCTTGTCGTTGCTGCGGATGGTGCCCTCGAGCATGGCGGTGTCGGGGATGATGTTGGCGGCAGTGCCGGCCTCGATGTGGCCGACGGTCATGACGGCGGCCTTGGCCGGGTCGACCTCGCGGGCCATGATGGCCTCGAGCGCGAGGTAGATGTGGACGGCGGCGTTGATGGGGTCGATGGAGTTCTGCGGGTAGGCGCCGTGCGAGCCGTGCCCCTTGACCTCGATGCGGAAGCCGTCGACGGAGTACATCATGGTGCTCTTGTCGTTGTACATGAAGATGCCGGTGGGCATCTTGCCGCCGGCAACGTGGTAGGCCAGCGCCGCGTCGGGGCGCGGGTCCTCGAGGATGCCGCCCGCAATCATGTCCTTTGCGCCCTCGAAGGTCTCCTCGGCGGGCTGGAACATGAATTTGACGGTGCCCTTGAGCTCGCCCTCGTTCTCCTTGAGCATGCGCGCGGCGGTGAGCAGCATGGCCGCGTGGAAGTCGTGGCCGCAGGCGTGGGCGTGCTTGCCGTCCGGGCAGGCGAAGGGCTCGCCGCTCTCCTCAGGCATGGGCAGGGCGTCCATGTCGGCGCGCAGCAGGATGACGGGCGAGCCGCTGCCGAGGGTGGCGGTGACGCCGTGGCCGCATTCGCGCGGCTCGAGGCCGTACTCGGCCAGCTTCTCCATGACGAAGGCACGGGTCTTGGGCGTGTCCAGGCCCACCTCGGCGTTGGTGTGAATGTGGCGTCGGTTGGCGACCGTCTCGGCCTTGAGCTCACAAGCTCGCTGGTAGTAATCCATGGGCCTCTTTTCTCCAGGCGTAAATTCACATGCTGCGTAAGTGTCTCAAACCCATGTGTCGCGTCCATTTCCGAAGTATGAGAAGTGAGGTGCGGTGTTGGCTCGCCAGGCGCGGGGCGTGCAGCCGTAGTCTCGTTTGAAGAGTTGTGAAAAGTTGCTCGGGCTCTTGATGCCCACGGCGCGGGCGACCTCGGCCACGCTGTCGCTTGTGGAGGCCAGCAGCTCGGCGGCCTTGGAGAGGCGGACCATAGCGAGGTAGCGCGAAGGGCTGACGCCAAAGGTGGCGTTGAAGCAGCGCAGGCATTCGCGCCCGCTCACGCCCGCCGCCGCTGCGACCTGGGACCCGGAGATGTCCTCCCCATATATGCTACGCGAGTGCGATTGTCGGCTAGATTATAGAACCAAGACACGATTCCTAGCGAAAGGCACCCTTCGGCCATGCTTTCTGCGCTCCTTCCCGTCATCTACATCGCGTTCGTATCGCTCGGACTGCCGGACTCGCTGCTGGGCTCGGCCTGGCCGGTCATGTATGCCGAGCTGGGTGCGCCGGTTGCCGCCCAAAGCGCCATCACCACCATCATCACGGCCTGCACCATCGTCTCGAGCCTGGCCACCGCGCCGCTCATGCGCCGCTTTGGCGCCGGCAAGCTCACGGCCTTCTCCGTGGCCATGACGGCGGTGGCGATCCTCGGCTTTGGCATGAGCTCGAGCCTGTGGCAGCTCTGCCTCATCGCCATTCCCTACGGCCTGGGCGCGGGCTCTGTGGATGCGGCCCTCAACAACTTCGTGGCCATCCACTACGGCGAGCGCCACATGAGCTGGCTCCACTGCAGCTGGGGCATCGGCACGAGCGTGAGCCCGGTCATCATGGGCTGGGCGCTCGCGGGGCCCATGGGATGGCACGGCGGCTACTTCGCGGTCGGCGCCATCCAGGCCTGCATCACCGCGTTGCTCTTCTTCTCGCTGCCGATGTGGAGGAAGGTGGGTGATGGGGGCCTCGCCGAGGAGGAGGGCCCTTCTGCCGACGCCCCCTCGTATGCCGAGGTCATCAAGCTCCCGGGCACCCTTGCCGCTATCGTCTCCTTTGGTTGCTACAGCGCCTTCGAGTACGTCTGCGGCCTGTGGTCCTCGAGTCACCTCGTGCTTGCGCGCGGCATCAGTGAGGCCCAGGCGGCCACCATGGCCTCGTTCTTCTACATGGGCATTACGGCAGGGCGCCTCATCTCGGGTTTTGTGGCCCCACATGTTGGTAGCAAGAACCTTATCCGCATCGGCCAAGGCATCGCCGCCGCGGGCATCCTAACGCTCGTCTTTGGCCAGGGCGAGGTGACGCTCTCGGTGGCGCTCGCGCTCACGGGGCTGGGCTGCGCACCCATCTACCCGAGCATCATCTCGCTCACGCCCTCGCGCTTTGGCGAGGCCGCCTCGCAGTCGGTCGTGAGCCTGCAGATGGCCTGCGCCTACACCGGCTCCACGCTCGTGCCGCCGCTGGTCGCGCTCGTGTTTTCTGCAGGGGGCGCCCCTCTGCTTCCCTGGATTCTCGCGGGCCTGCTCGTGGCCATGGCGCTGCTTTCGGAGCGCGCCAACACCAAGCTCGCAAAGCGGGGCAATGAGGCTATGTGTTCGCATGGCTTGCAAGTTGAGAAGATGTAAGGGGCAACAAAGGAAAGGGGAGGCCGATGTTTGCCGACTACCACGTTCACTGCGAGTTTTCCGATGACTCCGTCTACCCGATGGCCGACGTCTGCACCGACGCCGCATCGATGGGCCTGGACGAGATTTGCTTCACCGACCATGTGGACTACGGCGTGAAGCCCGACGTTGACGAGTACGAGCGCGACCACAGCCTCGCGCGCAGGGAGAACGGACATCCGATCCTGAACGTGGACTACCCGGCCTATTTCTCGCGCATCGAGGGCCTGCGGCATGAGTTTGAGGGCCGCCTCACCATCAAGGCCGGCCTTGAGCTCGGCACCCAGAGCCACACCGTGGGGCGCAACCACGCCCTCTATGAGGCCTGGAAGCACAAGCTCGACTTTGTGATCTGCTCCATCCACGAGGTGGGCGACGCCGAGTTCTGGACGGGCGAGTTCCAGCGCGGCCGCACGCAGGCCGAGTACAACATGGCCTACTACGAGGAGATGCTCAAGGTGGTTGAGACCTTCGGGGATTACTCCGTGCTGGGGCACCTCGACCTCATCCGTCGCTACGACCCGGCGGGTGAGTACCCGTTCGAGAAGACCCGCGACATCGTGGCGGCCATCCTTAAGCGCGTCATCGCAGACGGCAAGGGGATCGAGCTCAACACCTCGAGCTTCCGCTACGGCCTTCCCGACTTGCAGCCCAGCACCGAAATCCTGCGCTTCTACCATGACCTGGGCGGTCACGTGCTCACCATCGGCAGTGACTCCCACAAGCCCGAGCACCTTGCGGCCCACATCGGCGAGTGCCGCGAGCGCCTGCGCGAGATTGGCTTCACTGAGTTCTGCACCTTCGAGAGGATGCAGCCCACCTTCTGGCCGCTGTAGGGCGATGCGCGCGGCGTCCTTGTTGGATGAGTGCGTCTGGCGTCTGGCCTCTGTTGGTTGCCAACGCGCAGTGTCCTTGTCGGACGTGCGCTCGTATCCGATTGCTGCCGGACGATGCCGCGCGGCGTCCTTGCCGTATGCGCGCTCACATATAAACAAGTTGGTTTTGGACGGCCTGACCGCTTAGGAAACGACGGTCGGGCCATCTTTGTTTCACTTTCGCAAAACTGATTAAAACAAAACTAAATTTGCGGAAATTTCGCATGAAAGCGTGTTATTATGCATCCCGTTGTGAATGCGGGGTGTCTGTGTTGCATGGCTCCGAAGCATCTGCGACCTATGCACACTAGCACGAAAGGCAGGAACTTGAAGAAGCGTTTCAACCGACAGGACGCAATCCGCGAAATCGTCCGCGACAAGTCCATCAAGACGCAGCGGGCGCTCGTCGAGGAGCTCGAGCACCTTGGCTTTGAGTGCACGCAGGCCACCATCTCGCGCGACATCGCCGACATGGGCCTTCGCAAGCTTCCCGAGGGCGTCTATGTGCTGGCAGAGGACCTGCACCTCCAGCGCATGGTCTCCGACCTCGTGACCGGCGTCATCCGCGCCAACAACATCGTGGTCATCCACACGCACGCCGGCGCCGCGCAAGGCGTCGCCGCGGCCGTTGACGACGCGGGCCTGCCCGACGTCGCCGGATGCATCGCGGGCGATGACACCATCATGGTCGTCTGCCTCACCGATGACGAGGCCATCAACCTCGAGCAGCTCGTCAACAAGCTCCGAAACGTGCGCGAGTAGGGGAGAGGTCGCTACCTGCACGTTATTGACGGTGGTTGGCCTGCACCGCCCCTCTCGCGCCAAGTCCGCGCGGCAACGTAGCCGCAGGCGCATTCGAACGGATGCGTCCCCTCGTAAGAAACGCCCGCGGCTCACAAGGCTGCGCTCGCAAAGCTCCGCCCCGCGGCCGGAAGCCGCGAACCAAACGTATGCAATCTTCTAGCAAAGGAGTCTCACATGTCCGAAAAGGGTAAGGTCGTCCTCGCGTATT
>CAVJWS010000099.1:0-6880 GCA_963653485.1 Prevotella sp. CAG:279 | reverse complement strand
CCCTGTTGTTTACTCGCTCTGCTGCCTTAGCTCGCAGATGGCCTTTCCGATTCTGTGGGGGACGCCGGTGACGAGGGCGTTGCCCATGCAGAAGGCTCGGTTGCCGTCGCTGATGCCGGTGTTTGTCCAGCCCTTGGGAAAACCCTGGAGCTGGTCGAGCTCGTCGGGCACGAGGCGGCGGTAGCGGCCGTCATTGCATTCGATGACATGCTTGAACCTGCTGGCACCGCTGCCGCCCTCGCCGGTGAGGATGGTGCGGCTCGGCTTGTCGGTGGGGTCGGGGAAGGCCATCTGTCCCTCGGAGTACCAGTAGGAGAAGCCGGTTTGCTTGTTGGTGCGCAGCTCGCGCTTGGACCCCTTGAGGTAGCGCCACTTCTCGAGCTTGTCCGGCTCAACGAAGAACTGCTCAGGGACCTCGTCATCAGGCACGAGGACATCGCCGAGCGTCATGCGCTCACCTTCGTAGGCCTCGATGACATCGCAGGTGAAAGCGACGTTGCCCACCATGCAGCCCGCCGCGAGGAAGGGCGAGGTCTTGCCGCCGAGGTTGAAGCCCGTGGAGGCGTCGTAGGGGTCACCGGGGATGGAGACCTGCTTGATGCCGTCCTCCTCGGGCATCTTCATCGGGAAGGCCTGCGACATCACGCCGGCCGTGAGCCGCTCGCGCGCGTCCCACGAGGCGCCGCGCTCGGCAAAGACGTAGACGCGCTTGCGGCGTTGCGGGAACCCATATTCGGCGCTGTTTACCACGCGCCACTCAACCGAGTAGCCGAGGCTCGCCAGGCACGAGAGGATGATGGCGAAGTCGCGCCCGCGCTGCGAAGCCGGGCTCTTGAGCAGGCGGTCTACGTTCTCGAACAAACAATAACGGCAGCTTTTGTCGTTTCGCTCGAGCTGCAGGTGGAGGAAGCGGTAGATCTCCCACCACAGAACGCCCTTCTTGCCCTCGATGCCGTGCGCCTGCGAGAGCGGACGTGCCACGCTGTAGTCCTGGCAGGGGAAGCCGCCGACGACCATGTCGACTTCGGGAATCTCCGTCTCCCCGCGCTCAGCCTTGCCCAGCACTTGCGCGATGTCCTCGTTTACGACGGAGCCCTCGCCAAAGCGCGCCTCGTAGCAGTGTGCGGCGAACTGTCGGCCTGCGGTTCCAGGCGGCTCCCACTGGTTGGCCCAGATGGTCTTGAACGGGCCGGCGGCTGGCATGTCGAACTCGGGGCGAGCTGGGTCGTGATGGCCCTCGAGGCCAAGCCTGAACCCGCCGACGCCCGCGAAGAGCTCGGCTACCTTGATTTCGTTGGACACGTTTCTCCAATCGCTGCTGTGTCCTATGCGGTTCCGCAGACTAGCTTACTCGATCGGAGCGAAAAGATCAAGATCCCATCGAGGCTGTATTTCGTTATCGTACGCGTCTGAATAGAGTAGCTTCATAGCCGGACAATAACTACCGTCCGAGCATCCTGGCAATCTCGTCTCTCATATAGCCCTGGTTGAACCAGAAGCATTTCTTCGTCACCGGCTCGCCGTGTGGCTGGGGCTTGGTGTCCGCCTTGTTGGCGCCGTGGGGCCGCACGTGGCAGCAGCGGTTCTCGCTCGACCTAATCGAGACGTCCGCACGTCCGTCTCGCACGTTTTGCCGCATTTGTTCGTAGCAGCGCCGCGCTTCGGGATAGTCGGACTCGGGCATTTGCCAAAGGCAGACGTCGGAGAGCGTGTACTTTCCCTTCTCTACCTCGCGATATATGACAAAGAGATAGAGCTGTTCAATTTGGGAGCGGAAGTCTGACTCCTCAAACGGCGTTCGCTCAAGCTCAAAGTAGTCAAAGGCGGGGAAGGGAATTGCCTGGTCCGGCCTGCCGTTGGCGTGGAGCCTGATGGTCTTGGGCTTGGCGCCGGCCTTGTCGAGCTCTGCCGCGCTCTTGCCACGGCTAATGCCGAGGATGCGGTTGGTTATGCGGGCGCAGGCGTTTTTTGAGTTGCTGACCTCAAACTTCTCCATGAGCTCGGCCTGCGTCATGCCAAAGTAGGGCTCGAAGCGCTTGCGGACAAGCTCAAGCACGCTAAGGCTCTCTTCGCCCTTCTCTCGCTGGATTACCTGCGATTTATTGAGCAACTGTCGCTCGACGCCGGTCATGTAGGAGGCCTTGAGCGCCCAGGCGCGCGGCTTTGCGGGAACGTCCGAGAAGGGCTGGGCGCGTCGAACCGTGCTGTCCTTGGCCTTGGTGCAGGCCTCGAGGTAGACGGTGTCTCCGCCCGAGATGTCCTCGGCGTGTCCCGAGCAGACCTTGCCAACGACGGTCTCCCAGTCGCGCCGTATCTGGGGCATGTCGTCCTCGGGGATCTGCCAACGCTCCGCAAACTGAATCTCGTAGTCGACGGGGTTCTTGTCCTTCTCGTAAAGGTAGGAGACCACCAGCATGTCTTTTGCTTTTTCGAGCAGGTGCGAGGTCTCAAAGCTCTCCTTGGGGACCTCCATGAAGTCAATCATCGAGAGGACGAGGCGCTCCTTGGCCACAAGCTCGCCGTTGGAGTTTCGCTTCATGGGGGTGGCCTTGAGCTCGAGGCCCGCCTTGGAGAAGTCGGGCGCGGAGTCGCTGTTGATGGCGTACTTGAAGTAGTACTCCTCTAGCGCGTTTCCAAAGCTCCCGCGACGAAGGTGCGGGTCCTGCAGGTCGGGCGCGTCGCTCATCTCGCGCAAAGTCTTTCCTTCAAGCCGCTTGGCAAAGCGAACGATAGATTCCGCATCGCTCGGGTCATATGCGGGGCTGTTGCCTTCTTCCGTCAAGGGCACTCCTATTCGCTTTCCTAGTTTTTTAGCAGCAGGTCAAGTACCATCTTCTGGCCGTTGCGGTTGTAGCGAGCCACCATGATTTGCTCGCCGTCCCGTCCTTGCTGCGGTTGAAGCTCAATACCGGCTGCCTTGCCCTTTTTAGTGGGCGCCCTCATGGTTCTGGTCGGGTCGCATGGGCTCTCAATGGACTCGAGGTACCCATTGTCCTCGAGAATGTTGTTGAGTTGGACGGCCGTAAGCTTGCGCGTCTCGCCGTCAGCGCGGAGTTTGTTAAGAGCCCTTGCAATGTCGGTTATGGTGCAAGAGTCTTGCAGCTCCATTGCCGCAAGCAATTCCGAGGAGGCGTCGGGCACATATGAATTTGCCTGTGCTCCCAGGTCTTTGATGGGCGCATAGCCGTCTTCCGCAATGAGCCAGATGCCCTCGGCCAAGGGCTTGAGGAAGTCCCTGCCAATTACCAAGTTAATGGGCTGTTCCTTGATCGTCCCGGAATACATCAGCTTGCAAGGCCTGTCCCACTGGTATTGCACCGCATGCTTTATCTTCTTGCCGCCGGTCGAGCGTCTAAGTTCGTCTGCGTCCGCCTTCATCTTGTCAACGGGAAGGCCCTGGTCTTCCAACGCGGAGAGGATGCTGGATTTCTTGATCAACATGGCCTCTACGATTGTGAAGGAGCTGTCGGTAAGTTCGCTCAGCTCCGTTCTTTGCCAAACGCCGCCCTTTTGGTCGCATTTCACGTTGGGCCATATCAACATGTAGTAATCGGTCTCGAGCTCGTTGTTCACAAACCAGCCCGGTATGGGGCGCACATGGTTCTTTTGGAGCGAATCTATCTCAAACGCGAACGTGGACAGCATCGTGTTGCTGTAGTAAATCGAGGCCTTTTCATCGATGAGGTACTTCGTTCCGTCGATGACAAGCTCGACATCAATTCCCTTTAGCTGCGTGGCCACGTCCGTCATTCTGTCAAAGGAGGCAGACGGATACTTCTGGCATAGCTTCTCGTAGAAACACCTGTCCATATAGCAGGCGAGCGCCTGCTCACATTTCATGTCAACGGTTCTGTTTGATTCGGCCATGGCAAGCCCCCTCCTGATGCCCTGTTGAATACCCTAGCGAAACCCACGCTCTTTCGTACGCCAAAATCAAGCTCTGGTAGGCCATTGAGTTGTCAGATTTCGCAGCTCGCGCCGCCGCTTCCCGCATGCGTTCACTGGTCATTGCGTCCGTAACCCAAGGGTCGGCGGGGCAAGGTGAGCAGACATTCCGCAGCAGCCATGCGCTTGGAACCCTCCAGCGCAGGTGAGCGAGGACGTCTGCGAACCTTGCCTCCGCCGGCCCGGCAGGTGCGTGATGGGTGGGAGCGGCTCCCCGGCCGGCGTCTGAGCTTCGGCCGCACCATATTTGTGCAGGTACGCTGCTTGTTGCTGCCTGCGCGACGGCTAAGCGCCTGCCTTTGGGTAGGCTAGACCCATGACAAGCCCTCCCGACGCATAAGGTGGTCGCCCGTGACGAGTCGCTCCAACAACCCCGTGCTCAACTTCGTTCTGCTGGCCTTCGGCGCCTGCGTGGCGGCCTTTGCCGTGGAGGAGTTCCTGGTGCCCAACACCATCCTCGACGGCGGCGTCATCGGCGTCGGCATCATGGTGGCCCAGCTCACGGGCCTGCCGCTGTCCATCCTCACGGTGGCGCTCAACGCCCCCTTCGTCATCTTGGGCGGCATGCGCCTGGGCCGCGGCTTCACCGTGCGCGCGGCCTTCTCCATGGCGGTGTTCTCGGCCGCGGTCGAGGCCTTCAGCCCCTGGCCGCACGCCACCTCAGACCCGCTGCTCGCCGTCTGCTTCGGCGGCGTGCTGCTGGGATTTGGCGTGGGCATCGTCATCCGTGAGGGCGGCTGCCTTGACGGCACCGAGGCCGTGGCCATTCTGCTCAGCCGCCGCACGGACCTCGCCGTGGGCGAGATGGTGCTCGGCATGAACGTGGTCATCTACGGGGCGGCCGGCCTGCTCTTTGGCTTGGACCGCGCCATGTATTCGCTGCTCACGTACTTCATCACGTCCAAGGTGCTCGACATGGTGGAGTCCGCGATGGACCAGGCCAAGGCCGCGCTCATCGTCACCGACGACGCCACGCAGATCTGCGAGCGCATATATTCCGAGATGGGTCGCACCGTCACCATCATGGACGGCGAGGGCATGGTGAGCGGCAAGAAGAAGGTTCTCTACTGCGTCATCACCAAGTTCGAGATGCGCCAGCTGCGCGAGATCATCGCCTCGGTGGACCAAAGCGCCTTCGTCTCCATGCTCGACGTGGCCGAGATCATCGGCAACCACATCAAGAGCGAACCTAGCTCCTGAAGCAGTTTCGCTCGATGAACTCGGCTTGGACGGTCTTGAGCATGAGGTGGGTGTCGTCGAGGCCCTGGTGCACCTCGGCCTCGCTCGAGGCCAGCGTGCCGCGGCGGCGGGCCCAGTTCTCCAGCGAGGCCGGCGAGCTCTCGCGCGGCAGGGTCTTCACCTCGGGGTCGAGCTGGCGGCAGATGTCACGCGAGTCCACGATGGTGATCTTGCCGGCGCGGCGGGCCTCGGCGTAGCCGTCCAGGTGCAGGGTGAACCAGGAGTCCTCAAAGGCCGCGTTGTGGGCCATGACCGGGTACTTCTTCATGAGCTTGAGCAGCTTGGCCTGCAGCACTTTGTTCTCGCGGAAGGGGACCTTGCCCTCGACGTCGGCCCAGCCGATGTGGTGGATGCGCTCGAGTGGCACGCCCTTCTCGGCATACATCTCGGGGATGCCGAAGAAGTGGGCCTCGCCGCCCTCGGGCTCGGCCTCGGCGGTGAGCTCCATGGTCTCAAAGCCCACGTTGATGATATAGCCGCGGTCGGGGTAGCGGTCGGTGGTCTCGATGTCGATGCCAAAGACGGTGCCTTTGATGGGGCGCGTGACGTAGGCAATGGCGAGGTTGGAGCGGTCTCCGTGGACCTCGCGGATGACGGTGGAGGCCCTGCGCTTCTGCAGGGCGGCCACGCCGCGGCACAGGTCCTCGTCGCTCATGCCGCGCGAGAGGCTGTGGTCGCGCGTGTTGGCCAGGCGCTCGATGCCGATCTGGTCGCACAGGTCGCGGTTGCGGTCGGCCAGGTCTCGGATGACGTCGTAGGAAAAGCCCGGGTTGTCGTTCTTGGCGTACTCATCGCGCAGGGCGGTCATGGCCTCCTCGTTCTTCTGGCGCTCGGCGTCCATGGCGGGGAAGCCCTCGCAGTAGACGATTTCGGGGAAGAACAGCGCGCTTGCGTGCTCAAGGGCCTGGCTGACGTTCATGGTGGCCGTCCTTTCGGCAAGAGATTTTTCCGCATGGGATGGTAACACGCCGGCTCGCGCCAATCGCTTGCGTGCGGCCTTTGGAGAAGGCACGCAGGTTGAGTACGGGCGTTTCGCTTGCGATCTGGCGGTGGGCATAGAGCACAAGGGCCACCACGCCCACGACGAGCGCGCAGATGACGCCGGCCGAACCCCAACCCAGCAGGCTGGAAAGGCCAAAGCCGAGCACGATGCCGCCAAAGCCCAGGCACGAGAGCACGCAGGAGGCGGCGCAGTGCGGTCGCGATGGCTGCCGCGGCTGCTTGCCTGCTGCGACATATAGCGAACGAGCGCCTCGGTCGGGGTTTGCCAGGGGAGGGGCCGTCCCCTGGCCTTGCTCAACGTCGCCTGCTGCCAAGGCCGCCCTTGGCCCCGGGCAACCTCGTCAACAAATCGCGACGGGAGCCTTTGTTTCCCAATTGGAGAGATTGAATCAGCGCAATTCTTGATTTCGCAGAACTCGTCTGATTTGGCCTCGCTCGACCGTTCCCCGGCTGGCACCAATCCTTTACGGAGCGTTTGGATTTGGCTCGTACGCGAGGGGCAGAATAGACACCATATGCGGCTTTGGAGAGGAGCCAGGTATGGAAGAATCTGCGTACGCGCCCAAGAGGGGCAGCTACGACGTTGTTGTTGTCGGCGCCGGCGTTGCCGGGTGCTGCTGTGCCCGTGAGCTCGCACGATACGAGCTGAGCTGCCTGGTGGTGGAGGGCGGCAACGACATCGCCTGCGGGGCCA
>CAVJWS010000098.1:0-6902 GCA_963653485.1 Prevotella sp. CAG:279 | reverse complement strand
GAGCGCGCGAGGAATCGGTTGCCAAACACATCGTGCCCAAAGAGCACGCCAAAGAGCTGAGAATAGGCACCAGGGACACTCGTAGGCAGCTTGGCCAGAGCGTTGCCCAGGCTGATCGAGCCCGCACCGCGGTAATCGGCCATCGACACGCCAACGTAGGCCTGGGTCATCTTCATGGCGATGACATACAGTGCGCAGCCGACGAGGATGCCGAGCGCACCAGTCGCAAAGCGAACAAACGAAGCCTTCTCTTCCCCACGCCCGCCAAACAGGACGTCCGTTGCGAGGGACATGAGCAGAAGCGCGCACGAAACGCCGATCGTCGTTTGGTAGAGGCCGACCGAGAAGCAAACGGCAAGCGCGGCAAGCCCAACCCGCACCGGAACGCCAATGAAATCGAAGCGCTGGCAAGCGACCGCAAAGGCCGAGAGGATAAAGGCGAGCGAATAAATGTCAGCGTAGGGATAGTACGTGAGCACGCAGGCGACCATGGGCGAGCAGACCACAACGGCGCCGCAGGCAATCCTCAGCGTCTCGCGCTCAATCCGCAAAGCGTCCGCCGCGATACCCCCCCCCACGGCAAAACCGAAGATGACGATGGGAGCCATAATCCCCGGCGTGCACACGCCGCCTCGCAGCTTCGTCACAAACCACCAAGCCCAACGGCCGAGCTTAAATTGCCAGCTACCAGCACTATACGGCTGATAGCCCATTCCTCCCCACAAGCCATCAGGGTTGGTCAGCGAGTTTGAATACAGCGTAAAGTGTGCCACGAGGCCAATGCATCCCACGATCAAAATAGCGCGGCAATTGCGCTTGAGCCATGCGAAGAGCCGCTCGGCACAACGGGAAATAGCTTGCATATATCGCGAAGACCTCTCTTAGAAAATAGTTGCCGGACGGAAATTCAGAACAGCCTGACGCCATGGCGAATTCAAAATGACGTCAGCAATTGTACCTGAGGCATTCCGTCATTTGAGGGCGCTCAAGCCCAGATAGCACCCCTTAAGCCATGACCAGAGGCGCTCGAACAAGGCGACCGAAATCTACTCGCGCATGGGGCTTGCCCCCTCCGGCGCGATCAACATGTTTCTAGTCAAATCGATCGAGGTAGGCAGCCTGCCGTTTAGCATGCGGTCTGAGAAGGCAGACGCCTAGAAGGCGCCACGCTACGCCTCCCCTGCCATCCAACGCGCCAGGTCGACGATCGCCACGCCGTTGTGATCGGTCGTCTCGTGATGCGTGTTCGCGAGCAGCATCTTCGGGTAGGCGTCGTGAATGCTCAGCAGCGGAGAGACCTCGCGCTCGAACGTCTTCTCGCCCGAGATGTCGTCGCTCACCTGAATGTAGAGCTTCTCGCTGCGCTTGACGGCAACGAAGTCGATCTCCTTCTTGTACAGAACCCCCACGTAGACCTCGTAGCCGCGCCTCAGCAGCTCGATCGCAACCATGTTCTCGTAGATACGACCCCAGTCCATGTTGCGCGTTCCCAGCAGGGCGTACCTAAAGGCGTGGTCGGCAAGGTAGTACTTCTCGCCGCTTTTGAGGTACTTCTTGCCGCGGATGTCGTAGCGCCGCACCTTGTAGAAGGCGAACGCGTCGCAGAGGTAGCCCATGTAGGTGCCCACGGTCTTGTTGGTGATCTTTGCGCCATCGGCGGCTTCTGGCGCGGCAAGGGACAATACCGCCGCCGCTCGACCTCTCCGAGAAAGCATGGGGCTGGCAACGCGGCCAGCCCCAGAAACATCCGGACCACATGGCATCACAGCTTGGCCAACACGGCAACGACCATAGCGCCGCAATCGCAACCCGGCTACTGCCATCCCGATGTATCAGACACCTTGACTACCAGCACTCCGTTAATCATGCGAATTGCGCTTGAGTCGGGGTAGTTTGGCATCTGCTGGAATTCGCTCGTTGCAGCGAGCTCCTTGGCCTCATCGCCACTAACAAAGCTAAACGAAACGCCGCACTGACTCTTAATGATGTTGCTCCAGGCGTACCCATTGAGAGCGTATTGGCTCCAAACCAGAGACCAGCTCGCATAGGGAGATGCAAGAGAGGCCAGGCCTGGCATCCCATAGGAACCGTCCGTTGACTTGCCGATTACAGCAACCTTTGTAGAGGCGCTATAGCCAGCATTAGTCAGGATATCCGCAGCGATTTGCGTAGCGACGTTCCGGTCCTGGTTGTTCAGTCTGTACTGAACCGCCGAGTCGCAGTTGGACTGCAGCGTATAAGACCAAGCAAGACAACAAGCAAGGACGAGCGACACAACATAGACAGCCTTGCTTGGATTGAACGACCCATGCATATGGGCACCAAGAGCATTGGCGGACAGAGGAGCATCCTTCAAAGAAATCTCGTCTTTGTCAAACCCGTTTTCCGAGCGCACGGCTGCCGAGGCCAACGCCGCGGGGAAATACAATGCCACGATCACCCCGCCGACCATAAGCGGCACAAAGCTGCCGGCATCTGGAGCGATGATGCAGATAGCAAGGGCCGCCATGGGAAGCAGAGCGACGCAGGCGATAAAGACGCAGATGGCGAGCGGACGCTTCGCTCGGACAATACCGAACGCCGCCGTCAGAACGCTCAGGCAGATGAGGCCGGCCGCAATCGGGCGCGCAAGGAAACGATTGCCAAACACATCGTGTCCAAACAGCGCATCGAAAAACTGCGAATAGGCATTTGGAACACTCGTGGGCAACATGGCTAGAGCGCGTCCCAGGCTGATCGAACTTGCCCCACGGTAGCCAGACAACGACACGCCAACATAGGACTGGGTCACCTTCATAACGACGATGTACAGCGCACAGCCGATGAGGACGCTAATCGCGCCCGATGCAAAACGGACGAAAGGCGCTTTTTCATCGGGCCCATAGAGAACATCCACCGCAAGCGCCATGAGCAGAAGCGCGCACGATACGCCAATGGTCGTCTGGTAGAAGCCCACGGAGACGCATACGGCAAGCGATGCAAGCGCGATACGAGAGGGAACATTCAGGAAGTCAAACCGCTGACAAGCGACCGCAAAAGCAGAGAGGATAAAGGCCAGCGAATAAATATCAGCGTATGGCCAATACGTAAGGGCGCAAGCAACCATGGGCGAGCAAACAACGAAGGCACTGCACGCAATCCTCAGCGCCTCGCGCTCAATGCGCAAGGCGTCCGCCGCGATACCCCCCCCACAGCAAAACCGAAGATGACAATGGGCGCCATAATCCCCGGCGTACACACGCCGCCGCGCAGTTTCGTCACAAGCCACCAAGACCAACGGCCGAGCTTGTATTGCCAGGCATTGGCATAAAAGAGTTGGTAGCCTCCCATTCCATCCCAGACCCCATCGGGGTTGGTCAGCGAATTGGCATACAGCGTGAAATGCACCGCAAGTCCAATGCATCCCACGATCAAAATAGCGCGGCAATTGCGCTTGAGCCAAGCCATCAACTCTCTATAGCAGCAACTCATTACGTGCATTTGTATCTAAACTCCAATCGCTCACCACAGATACCGAGTGCCTGCGTATAAACCAAGGGCAGGGCCGGCACGCCAGGCATTAGCCAATGTGATTTTTAATTGCCGCCTTCAACGGCTTAGGCAGAACCCTGCCAACGGCCTTCTTAACGTAGTGCCTAGGGCCGCGTTCGCGACGCTTCCAAACGCGTTCGATGCCGAGCCAGCCATCGCCCTCGAAGGCTCGCAGGTATATGTCACGGTCCCCAGGCAAAACACTCGGATGCCTCAGCTGGTCATTGCCCATGGCAATCTCGCCGAAGTCGGCCTCCTTGAGGAAGAAGTGCTTGCCGTAGCGCTCGACAGCCTCGCAGCCGCGGGCGTTATTGACCAGCAGACACGAGACGCCGCGTTGCAGATCCAGCTCGCCCTCGCAAAGCAGGTCCGGTCGGTTGCGTTCGACGCCCCAGAAGTCTCCCAGCGTAAGGTCCCCCGCGCGGTAGCTCCCAGCATACGGGCAAACATAGCAGCTTTCGCGAAGCGTCTTGAGCTTCAGGAACATGTCGTAATAGGGGGATTTGTCGGCCGGCACGGTGACCTCGCGCCCGTCCTTGAGGAGGAGGAGGAGGAGGAGAGAGTGCCCCCACCCATCCCGTTTGCAGCGAAAGCGGAAATCAACCACCTGCGACTCGTTTTTTTCAGCCATCTCCCGAGCATAGCTGTTGAGCAGCTTCTCGCTGGGCACGCCATGGCACACCAGGTCAGCGGTCAGTAGGTTCGGCCAGTCGCGGCCAAGGTAGCCCTTAAGCCCCGCCACCTGGCACGGCGTTCCGCAGAAGAGCACCCGCCTGCCGGTCTTCAGCTGGCCCTTGACCTCAGGAAAGCAAGCGCCCGCATCGCTCTGGACGTACTTGGAGTTCAGCAGGCCGGTCAGGCTCTCCTCGCTCTCCGCCATGCGGTGGCGGACATGCAGGCCGCCCTCAAAGGGCTCGTAGGCCGCGCCAAAGGCGCACCCGCCTTCAGCAATAACCGCCCGAGCGAGCGTCGCGAACACGCCGCCGGAGGCGGACTCTGAGACATTGCCCCTGCCGGCAGCGGCGTACCAGGGACCCTCGGTCTCGCCACCAAGGCGCTTATGCAGCCCGCACGCCCTCACGCAAGCGTGGCACCCCACGCAAGCAGACTCGTCGATGCGCGGGAGCACAAACCCACGAGCGTCCTCGACCATGGTGATGGCGCCCTTGGGGCACGCCGCCGCGCACGACCCGCAGCCGCAGCAGTCTCGCTCCCCGTCATATAGCACGGGAACCTTAGCAGTAATGACCATGCGCTATCCCTTCCTCGCGCGAACAAAGCTCATGCCCCTCTTGAGCAGCCCAAAGTTCATCCCCATCGAGTAGACGAATGCCACGGCTATGCACCCAACAAGCGCAGCGGCATAGCCCGCATACGAATAGGCGTAATACAGGGAGAAGGTGCCAGCGACGGCCAGCGCGGTCAGTGCCTGCTCCTTGCGGTCCTCGGCAAGCTTCACATACCTGGTCACCTTCACGCGGCGGTACTCGTTGACCATGAACGTGGCGGCGATGGTCGCCAGCGAGGCCCCGTAGAGGCCAAGCAGCGGGATGAGCACGAGGCAGAGCGCCGCGCAGAGAACGGCGGAGGCGACGGTGGTCGTCCCCATGATCCTCGTGTCCTTGTGCGCGGTGAACACGCCGCCATAAAAGCCGGAGATGTTGCTGAAGTAGGTGGCCAAAAGGAGGATCGGCACGTACAGCATGCCCTCGCCGAAGGAACCCTTGATGAGGATCCCATAGGACAGCGGCATAAGCGCCGTCATCATGAGGACGACGGCCATCATAAAGCGACGAAGCGCCCTGTAGACCGAGTTGTAGAAGGCGCACTCGTCCTCATCGCCGCCGAGCGCGCGGGCCGAGCTCTCCTTCCACGATTGGTAGAAGAAGCCGTACACCTGGTCCATCACGCTCGGGAACTTGTACGAGACCGCGTACACGCCGGCGGCGTTCGCCCCGATGGTGTTCATGATGATCAGGCGGTCCAGCATGTTCATGACGGTCCAGGACACCTTGTTGGGGATGAGCGGAATCGAATAGCGAATGAGTTCCTTGATCTCCGAACGCCTCAGGGCGAGGGGGTCGATGTAGCGCAGCAGATGCTTCCGCGCCATGAAAACGGCGGCGGTGCCTCCCTGGGCAATCACGGTGGCGGAGAGCATGCCCACCACGCCCCAGCGCAGCACGGCGATGAAGACCACGTTCATGACGATGGTGGCCGCGCTCGCGATGAAGTTCATGACGGTATAGGAGACCGTGTCCCCAAAGCCCCTCATGAGCGCGGACGCCATGGTCATAAGGCTCTGCGCCACAACCAGGCCGGCGATCCACCAAATGTTGGCGGGCGCCCACACGGCCCAGATGGCGACCATCGCGATGACGAAGACGGCGCAGCCAAGGCCCAGCACGGCGCAAGAGGCCGTGACCACGCTCGCACGCTCATCGTCATCCCCGCAGTCAATGAGAAAGCGGAACAGGGCCTCGTCCATGAGCAGCGAGACCGCGGGTACCAGGAACAGGGCGATGGTGTTGATGTAGTCGACGGTGCCGTACTCGGCAGTCGTAAGGACGCTCGTATAGAGCGGCAGGAGGAGAAACTGCACCAGCTTGGTCGCCATGCCGCCCACCGCGATGATGCCGGTGTTCTTCAAGAGCCTCTTGGTCTCGCCCACTAGGCAAGCGCCTCCTCGAGGTAGTGCCACGAGTGCTCGCGCATGGCCACAAGGCGCTCGTCCACGTCGTTCCAATCAACATCGGCGATGGCAGAGCTATCCTCGCAGTCCACGCAAAGCTGGCCTATGCCCAGGTTCCCAAGCAGGTTCCTCATGCGCGCACCGCTCTTGTCGGTCGCAAAAACCCGGAACGGTTTATGGAAGAGCACCGAAAAGACGACCGCATGGAACGAATTTGCCATCACCGCGTCGGCGTGCACGATGGCCGAGAGAAATTCCGATGGGCCGATGCCAAAGAGGTTCACGCTGTTTGGAATGGGAAGGTCCCTCTCGGAGACGTAGACAACTTTCTTGCCGGACTCCTTGGCCATGGCGACGGTGCTCGCCACGAGCTCGGGGCAAGCGCGAAGCAGGTACATGAAGATGTAGCCACCTTCGACGGGAGGATCGGTGACAATCTCAGCGTAGTCGGCGGCATCCAAGAGCAGCGTCGGGTCGAGCACAACATCAATCGGCTTGTTGACCAGCGGCTGGAAGAGAGGCAAGGTCTCGGCCTCGCGAACGGACAGATAGTCGAAGTCCGCTAGCAGACGAGCAACCTTCTCCTTGTCGAAGTTCCCAGGTTCAAACGACGTGTGCGCCAAGCTCGGGGCATACGCAACGCGACGCTTTTCGCCGGCAAACGACAGAAAGAAGGGCT
>CAVJWS010000097.1:0-6976 GCA_963653485.1 Prevotella sp. CAG:279 | reverse complement strand
GGCTGCGGTATTGTTATGCGGTCTACGAGCAGATGGAGGGTTTGATGTCGATTGAGCTGCTGGCGCCGGCGGGTGGGCCGGAGCCGTTCCGCGCGGCGCTTGCCGCGGGGGCCGATGCGATCTACTGCGGCGTCGGCAACGACTTCAACGCGCGCCGCAACGCGAGCAACTTCGACTTCGATTCCTTTGAGCAGGCCTGCCGCGCAGCGCACCTCGCCGGCACGCGGGTCTATGTGACCATCAACGTGGCGGTGGCCGACGACGAGCTCGGCCGCGCCCTCGCCCTCGTGCGTGAGGCCTCCGTCCGAGGCGCCGATGCCTTCATCGTCCAGGACTGGGGCCTGTTCGAGCTCATCCACAAGACCTGGCCCGAGCTGGAGCTGCACGTCTCCACCCAGGCCAACGTCCACGACGCGCGCGGCACCGCCTGGGCGTGCGAGCAGGGCGCGCACCGCGTCACGCTCTCCCGCGAGCTTTCGCTGCAAGAGATTGCCCGCATCGCCCAAGAAGGCGTTGAGCTCGAGGTATTTGGCCACGGCGCCCTGTGCTTCTGCTACTCGGGCGTCTGCCTCATGTCGAGCATGGCCGGTGGCCGCAGCGCCAACCGCGGCCTGTGCGCCCAGCCTTGTCGCCTGCTCTACCAGCTGGTCGACGAGCGCGGCGCCTGCGTGAGCGCGCCCGGCCGCACCAGGCCGCTGTGCCCCAAGGACGCCTGCACGGCCGACAGCGTGGAGGCCCTCATGGCCGCCGGTGTGGGCTCGCTCAAGGTGGAGGGCCGCATGAAGGCCCCCGACTACGTCTGGAGCGTCGTTGGCGCCTATCGCGAGCAGATCGATTCCGTGCTGCGATCCGGCGGCGTGGCGAGCGAGCTTGGCTCCACGCCGGTGAGTGCTGAGGTGGCTCGCCGGCTCAAGCGGGCCTTCAACCGCGACTTTACCGACGCCTACCTGCGCGGCGCCTCGGGCGACGAGCTCATGAGCTACGAGCGCTCCAACAACCGCGGCCAGCTTGCCGGCGTGGTGCTCCAGAGCAGCGGCGCCCCGGTGCAGCGCCGCGACGGCAAGGGCAACCTCCACGCCGACCCAAGGCAGGACAAGCGACGCGCGCGCTGCACGGTCCTCGTGCGCCTGGACGAGCCGGTGGGCGCGGGCGACCTTCTGGAGCTGCGCCCCGACGACGACCCGGACTCCTTCCTCACGGCAACGGTCACCGAGGACGTGCCAGCTGGTGGCATCGTCGAGTGCAAGGTGGCCCGGCCCATGCCCGTGGGCTGTCCGGTCCGCGTCATCCGCAGCAAGGCCGCCCACGACGGCGCCGACGCGGCGCTTGCTCGCGAGGTCTCGCGCAAGCGCAAGGTGGCCGTGCGCGTGGTGGCCCGCCTTGGCGAGCCCTTCCGCGTGGAGCTCTCCTGCGTGAGCGGGGTTGGCGCCGAGCGTTGCGCGGACGAGGTCTCTGAGCTGCGAAGCGTTGCAGGGGAGAAGTGCCCCGCCACCGCGTCCGCTGATTGCGCCGGCGCCTCCGTGCCCGTGGCCACCGCCCGCAACTTGCCCCACGCGTCTGCCGAGGGCTTTATCGTCGAGGCCGCTCGCACCAAGGCTGTGACGCGCGAGGACCTTATCGAGCACGTGGGTCGTATGGGCACCTCGCCCTTTGATCCCGTCTCCTTCGATATCGAGCTGGATGAGAGCTGCGGCATGGGCTTCTCGGCCGTGCACAAGGTGCGCGCCGCCGCTTGCGATGCTCTTGAGCAGGCAATTCTTGCGCCCTATGCCGAGCGAGCGGCCAGGCTCGCACCCGTGCCGGGACCTGCGGACATCCAAGCAATGGCTTGTCCGACTTCATCTACCTCGGATGACTTGAGTGATGCCAATAACGCTGAGGTAGGGGAGGGCGCATCGGTCGTAGCCGCCGTTTCCTCTGAGGCGAACGGCGCCGCTGCCGTGGCCACTGCTGTACCGGCATCGGCAACGCTTGCCGCCCCTGCAGTCGCAACCCCCGAAATCTGCGTCCTTGCGCCTACGCCCGAGGTGGCGCGTGCGGCGATTGAGGCTGGGGCCACGCGCGTGTATGCCACCTCGGACGCGCTTGCCGCCGCCGGCGCCTTTGAGCCCGCCGGCACTCCCGGCGAGCAGAACGCCGCCTGGCCCGCCGGCTGTGTCCCCGTGCTGGACGAGGTCTGCCGCGAGCCGGACCACGCCCGTCTCGACTCGTGGGTCACGCCCGGCGCAAGCGTGGCGGTGGGCAACGTCTCTGAGCTGGCCATTGCCGCCAAGCAGGGCGCCAAGCCCGAGGTGCGCGGCTGCATCCCGGTGCACAACGCCGCCGCGCTCGCCAAGCTCACGAGCTGCGGCGCCGACGGCGTCTGGCTCTCGCCCGAGCTCACGCTCGCACAAATTAGCGAGCTGGCGCCCAAGGCCAGCGTGCCGGTGGGCCTCGTGGTCTTTGGCCGCGTGCGCGTGATGACGAGCGAGCACTGCGTCTTGCAGGCGGCTAACAAGTGCGTCCACGACTGCGCCCGCTGCGCCCTACGCCGCCGCCAGCTCTCGCTCAAGGACAAGGACGGTCGCCTGCTGCCCGTGCGCACCGACGTCCACGGTCGCTCGCGCATCTACGACGCCGCCCCGCTCGACCTTACGCCCCAGGTGGGCGAGCTTATGGCTGCCGGCGTCAGCCGCCTTGCGGTGGACGCCACGCTTCTTGCGCCCGAGCAGGCGTCGGCCGAGGTCAAGCGCCTTGCTCAGGCCATTGCGGCCGTGCGGGCGGGCAAGAGGCCGGCCCCGCGCGAGAAGGGTTGTACAAGCGGCCACCTGTTCTGGGGCATCGGCTAGGCCCGAGTCGGGTAGCATCGAAGGGATAGCAAACGTCACCGGCATGTCCGGGAGAGGGGATACCATGGCAGAGAACGAGAACGCGCCCGCGGGCGACGTCACGGCAAAGATTGACCACCAGCTGCTCGAGGACGTGCTCGACGCCATCCGCCCGAGCTTCCAGGCCGACGGCGGCGACATCGAGCTCATCGGCGTCGACGACGAGACCGGTGTGGTCACCATCGAGATGACCGGCGCCTGCGCCGCGTGCATGTTCGCCTCGACGGACATCTCCGAGGGCATCGACACCATCATCAAGGAGCACGTGCCGGGCGTCACCGCGGTTCGTCCGGTCATGTACTAGCGAGGGGCGCCTTTGGGCGCTCTTTTCTAAGGGCGGGACCGGCGAGAGCAAGCCTAAGCAAGGACGGGGTCGGCGGGGCAAGCCCAAACAAGGGCTGGGCCGTTTGGAGCAAACCCAAGCAAGGGGCGGTCCCGGCGGACGCAAACCCAAGGCGCGAACTGCCCTTTTATCCAAGGAGGAACCATGGCGGTGGATAGGAATCTTCTCGAGGCCGTTCTCGACGCGGTTCGCCCGAGCCTGCAGGCCGACGGCGGCGACTGCTCGCTGGTGGACGTGGACAGCCAGGGCGTGGTGACGCTGGAGCTCACGGGCGCCTGCGCCAACTGCTCGCTTTCTGACGTCACCATCTCGCAGGGCATTGAGCGCGTGCTCATGGACAACGTCGAGGGCGTCACGCGCGTCCAGGCGGTGATGTAGATGGTGCTCTCAGACCGCGACATCAAGGCCGAGATGGCCGCCGGCCGCATCGTCATCGAGCCGCTGGAGGCCCAGGACGTCCAGCCCGCCTCGGTTGACGTGCGCCTGGGCTCGAGCTTCCGCGTGTTCCAGAACACCACGCACGCCTACATTGACCCGACCGAGGACCAAAGCGAGCTCACCCGCGCCGTGGAGGTTCCCGAGGGCGGGCAGTTCGTGCTGCACCCGGGCCAGTTTGTGCTGGGCACCACGCTCGAGCGCATTGCCGTGCCGGATGACATCCTGGGCAAGCTCGAGGGCAAGTCGACCCTGGGCCGCCTGGGCCTCATGATCCATTCCACGGCCGGCTATGTGGATCCGGGCTGGGACGGTGAGATTACGCTCGAGCTTTCCAACGTGGCCACGCTGCCCATCATCCTGCACCCGGGCATGCGCATCGGCCAGATGTCATTCGAGCGCATGAGCAGCCCGGCCGAGCGCCCCTATGGCTCGGCGGGCCTCGGCAGCCACTACCAGGGCCAGCGCGGCGCCGCGGCGGCCCACCGCCTCACGCACTAGGCGCTCACGCGCCGGCGCGGGCGGCGGGCGGATTCGGGCGGGTTGCAGTGCGCGCCGCTCTGGGGCGCACGGCGTTGCCCGGTGGCGAGCGCCCTGCGTCCGTGCCCGCGGCGCCAGTGGCGCGGCGCCCGCGCCGTCGCCAATGCACGCGCGCCGCGTGCCGCCAAGCAAGACCAACGCAAGCAGCGAGGAAGCCCATGCTCAACGAGCTCTACCACAGCCTCAACCCCATAGCCATCCAGCTCGGCCCGCTCCAGATTCACTGGTACGCCCTTGCCTACCTCGCGGGATTTGCCCTCGCGGGCGTGGTGATGTTTCGCGTGGCGCGGCGCTGGGAGCTTGGCATCTCGGCCGACGAGGTGGCCAACATCATCATCGGCATCGCTTGGGGCGTCATCATCGGCGCACGCCTGTTCTACTGCGTCTTCTACGGCGACGGCTACTACTTCGCCAACCCGCTCAAGGTCTTCGCCGTCTCCGAGGGCGGTATGAGCTTCCACGGCGGCTTCGTGGGCGCCGTGGTGGGCGGCGCGCTCATGTGCCGCATGTGCAGGCTTTCCATTCCCACCGTCTGCGACCTGGGCGTCATTGGTGCGCCGCTCGGCCTGTTCTTTGGCCGCTGCGCCAACTTCGTCAACGGCGAGCTGTGGGGCAAGCCTACTGACCTTCCCTGGGGCGTGGTGTTCGAGACGGGCGGCAACGTCGCGCGTCATCCCAGCCAGCTCTACGAGGCCTTCCTCGAGGGCCTCGTCATCTTCTGCGTGCTGTTCTGGATGAGCCGCCGCAAGCCGGCGCGTCCGCAGGGCAGCTTCATGGGATCCTTCCTCGTGCTCTACGGCGTGTTTCGCTTTCTCATCGAGTTCGTGCGCGTGCCCGACGCGCAGCTCGGCTACCTCTTTGGTCCCATCACGATGGGCCAGCTGCTGAGCCTGCCGCTCGTGGTGGCCGGCGCCGCCATCCTCGTCTGGGCCAGCCGCGCCAAGCGCCCGCAGATGGGCCACGTGGAGTAGGGCCGCCGGCCTGGTGGTTTGCTCCTGCCGGGCGTTCCTGGCGGCTGCCTTGCTCGATACCAGCCCGGTCAAGCTAGACTCCGCCTCGTCGAAGCCGTCCGCCGCGCCCCCCACGGAGCCTAGTCCCTTGCCGCGTGAGCCCCGTCTCGCCCGGCCCGTTCGCCCTTCCACGGCCCCCGCATGCGCCCCCGATTGTGGAGAGCGGCCACGACACGGCCGCAGGGGTTGGACGCTGGAGAAAAAGGGGCTATCATAATCAAGTTGCGCGCGTATGCCCCATGGCGTATGTTCACGCAAATCATGCAGTTTGCGCGCTGGCCAGAGGGACCGGCGCTGTGGCAAAGAAGGAGACGTGCATGTCCGGACACTCTAAGTGGGCAACCACCAAGCATCGTAAGGGCGCGCAGGACGCCAAGCGCTCCGCGCTGTTCTCGAAGCTCTCCCGTAACATCACCGTTGCGGCCAAGCTCGGCGGCGACCCCAACCCGGAGAACAACGCCTCCCTCGCCACCGCCGTGGCCAAGGCCCGCATGTCCTCCATGCCCAAGGACCGCATCAAGGCCGCCATCGACAAGGCCTTCGGTGCCGGCGCCGACGCCGCCGTCTACGCCGAGATCACCTACGAGGGCTACGGCCCCGCTGGCGTGGCCGTCTACGTCGACTGCCTGACCGACAACAAGAACCGCACCGCCGCCGACGTGCGCTCCGCCTTCACCCACTCCGGCGGCTCGCTGGGCACCACCGGCTCGGTGGCCTTCCAGTTCGAGCGCAAGGGCTCCATCGCCGTTGACAAGATCATCAAGTCCGACGACAAGAAGGTCGCCGACAAGGAGAACGCCGTCGACGAGGACGAGTTCATGATGGCCGTGGCCGAGGCCGGCGGCGACGACTACGAGGACGCCGGCGAGGAGTGGATCGTCTGGACCGCCTACGACAAGATGCAGGACGTCCAGAAGGGTCTCGAGGCCCAGGGCATCGAGGTCAAGGGTTCCGAGCTCACCATGGTTCCCACCACCCCCACCACCGTCACCGTTGCTGACGCCAAGAAGGTCCAGCGCCTGGTCGACCGCCTCGAGGAGCTCGAGGACGTGCAGAACGTCTACCACACCATGGACGTCACCGACGAGATCGCCGAGGCCCTGGCCGAGGAGGAGTAGTCGCCCAAGTCGTCCCTTGCGACTTGCCGCCCGCGCGTCTGCTTTAAGGCGTTCGGGGTATCCTAGTGCATAGCGCGCCCCGGCAGGGATGCCGGGGCGCTTTCTTTTAGAGGAGGGGTCCGCATGGGCGGCTTCAGGCGTTTCATATTGTTTTTGTTCAGCTTGGCTGGGCTGTTTGCCCTTGCCGTCCTCGCGCTGCCCCCCGTCTTTGGCCTTGGCGAGGTCGAGATTATTGTCCTCATGAGCTACGAGGCCTTCAGGATCGCCTTCGAGGCAAGCTTGGCCATGCTCACGGCGTGGCTTGCCTTTGAGCTTTTGCGCTCGCTTTTCAGCCGCAAACCAAAGGAGTCCATCTCGGTCATGGACATCGACGGCGGCGCCATCACGGTGACCCGCAGCGCCGTGGCCTCCCAGGCCTCTCACATCGTCGAGGCCCTCGGTCTGGGCGTTGCCAAGGACGTGCGCGTCAAGTCTTCCAAGCACGGCTCCGTTGCGGTGGACGTGCGCGTGACCCCCTACGAGTCCATCGACGTCGTGAGCGAGGCGCCCCTTCTGCACGAGGCCCTCGTCACCGGGCTCTCCGCCATGTGCGGCGAACGTCTGGGCGAGGTCAACGTCGAGTTCCTCGAGCCCCAGCACGCCTCCTCGCTCGTTGAGGTCGCC
>CAVJWS010000096.1:0-6999 GCA_963653485.1 Prevotella sp. CAG:279 | reverse complement strand
TCATGGTGCCGCTCGTGACCTGCGTCGAGGAGGTCCGTGCCGTCAAGGCGCTCGTCGAGGAGTGCAAGGCCGAGCTCACCAACGAGGGCCGCAAGTTCAACGAGGAGATCGAGGTCGGCATCATGGTGGAGACCCCTGCCGCCTCCCTCATCGCCGACAAGCTGGCCCAGGAGGCAGACTTCTTCTCCATCGGCACCAACGACCTCATCGGCTACACCATGTGCGCCGACCGCGGCAATGACTCCATCTCCAACCTCTACCAGGTCTACTACCCCTCCGTGCTGCGTTCGCTCAAGAACGTCATCGAGAGTGGAGCCAAGGCCGGCATCATGGTTGGCATGTGCGGCGAGGCCGCTGCCGACCCGCTGCTTGAGCCGCTGCTGATCTCTTGGGGCCTCGAGGAGTTCTCGATGAGCGCGCCCTCCATCCTGCGTGCCCGCAAGACTATCTCCCAGTGGACCAAGGCCGAGTGCGACGAGCTGGCCGAGAAGGCCCTCGCGCTCGACACCGCCGAGGAGGTCAAGGCCCTGCTCGAGGCCGCTGCCAAGTAGGTAGCCCTTTGAGCGCGAGCGCCTAACCGCGTAAGAGAAGCCCGCCCCCGGATTTCCGAGGGCGGGCTTACGCTTGCCTGGCTTCGTCTTGGAAAGAGGGCTAAAAGGTGAAGAAGGAGGCTGCGTGCGAGGGCGCCTCCAAGTTCAAGGACGACGAGTTTAACTCGGAGCTCTATGACGAGTCGGGCTAGAAGATTGACGTCAAGATGGCCAAGGTCGGCGAGACCATCTCCTTTGAGGAGCCTTCCTATAACTGGCGACGTCTACGGCGGCCTTGCCGTAACGGCCGCGAGCGTGGCTACCGCCGGCGTGGCCATGGTGGCCCTGGGCCTTCACGCCTCCCGTCGTCGCATGCGGTAGGGGCGCATGCTCAGGCGGCGGGGGATAGCTCCTAGCCATCGAACATAGCAGCTCAAAGCCCGGGTCTGACATAGGCGGCCCGGGCTTTTCTGCGGGTTGCGAGCTGCCCTGCCTCCCCAATGGGTGCGGGCGGGGCCCCAAGTAGGGACTTTGGACGAGGTCGCGGGCAAGCCCGGGCGCGCAAATTTTGATTTGCTCGATTTGGGCAGCTCGCCTATACTGAATCGGCGTTCCGGGGCGTGGCGCAGTTTGGTAGCGCATCTGCTTTGGGAGCAGAGGGTCGCTGGTTCGAATCCAGTCGCCCCGACCAACGCACGCGGGTGTGGTTCAACGGTAGAACCTCAGCCTTCCAAGCTGATGACGCGGGTTCGACTCCCGTCACCCGCTCCACGAAAAACAGCAGCCCAGAGGCCATAAACCCTCTGGGCTGCTTTTGTTTTTGGCGTCTCGTGTGCCATTTCGGGAATGGCACGAAAATGCGGCATCGTCTTTCTGCTTTCAGGAATCTAAGATTGCAAAATCCAAGCTAGACGGCCTGCGGGCAGAGGTGAACCCTTCGTCTTGCCAAGAAGAATGCCGCATACGGATGCCAATGCGGGAATAGCATCTGTATGCGGCATTGCAAGCGGCCCCAGACATGGGGAGTGGCCCCGGCAGTGGGGCGAGCCTCGGCGTCGCGCCAGCTACCTGCGGGTTTATCGAGTTGCAACAAAGCTCGTGAAATTGCTGCTAGACGTGTCGATTTACTTGTTTTGTTACAACGGTGCTAAGGCTGTGCGCATCGCGGTTTTACATACTCGGCAGAAATGTATTTTGTTGAATTAGCTGTGCCTATTTGCGGGCTTTCTTGCACCAAGCCGCGTACCTGCGGTTTTACGGGCAAGAGGTTCAGACGGGCCTTGCGTAAGGGGTAAGCGCAAGCCTCGCCGGTCGTCCGGTCATCCGTGGCGGCGCGCGGTGGGTGGCAGGTAGGTATACGCCCGGAAGGTCCGGGCGCACGTGACGCCAGTTTGGCGCGAAGGGAGAAACCATGACCTACACCGAGAGGGTCCTCGAGGATCTCAAGGCTCGCTATCCCGAGCAGACCGAGTTCCTCCAGGCCGCGACCGAGATCCTCGGCACCCTGCAGCCTGCGCTCGACGCGCACCCCGAGTACGAGGAGGCCGCCATCCTTGAGCGCCTCGTCGAGCCCGAGCGCGTCATCATGTTCCGCGTGCCGTGGGTGGACGACTCCGGCAAGGTGCAGGTCAACCGCGGCTACCGCGTCGAGTTCAACTCCGCCATCGGGCCCTACAAGGGCGGCCTGCGCTTCAACCCCACCGTCACCCTCGGCATGCTGAAGTTCCTCGGCCTCGAGCAGATCCTCAAGAACAGCCTCACCACCCTTCCCATGGGCGGCGGCAAGGGCGGCTCGGACTTTGACCCCAAGGGCAAGTCCAACAACGAGGTCATGCACTTCTGCCAGTCCTTCATGACCGAGCTGTGCCGCCACATCGGTCCCAACACCGACGTCCCCGCCGGCGACCTGGGCGTGGGCGGCCGTGAGGTCGGCTACATGTTTGGCCAGTACAAGCGCATCCGCGACGAGTGGACCGGCGTGCTCACCGGCAAGGGCCTCTCCTTTGGCGGCTCGCTCGCCCGCACCGAGGCCACCGGCTACGGCCTGGTGTACTTCGTGGACGAGTACCTCAAGAGCCAGGGCGACTCCTTCGAGGGCAAGACCGCGGTCGTGCACGGCTCGGGCAACGTGGCCATCTACGCCATCCAGAAGGTCGCCCAGCTCGGCGGCAAGACCATCGCCTGCTCCGACACCAAGGGCTGGGTCGAGGACCCCGAGGGCATCGACTACCAGGTGCTCGAGCACGTCTACAACAAGAAGCGCTCCGGCCACGACGAGGGCGTCTCCCTTGCCATGTACGTGGACGAGCGCCCGAACGCCACCTGGCACGAGGGCGATGGCCGCGGCGTGTGGCAGCTCCCCTGCGACGTGGCGCTGCCCTGCGCCCGTGAGAACACCCTGCACCTCGAGGACGCCAAGGCGCTCGTCGCCAACGGCGTGAAGGCGGTGGGCGAGGGCGCCAACATGCCCACCACCATCGAGGCCACCGAGTACTTCCAGGCCAACGGCGTGGCCTTCATGCCCGGCAAGGCCGCCAACGCCGGCGGCGTGCTGGTCTCCGGTCTCGAGATGAGCCAGAACGCCGAGCACCTCAGCTGGACCTTCGAGGAGGTCGACGGCAAGCTCGAGCAGCTTATGCGCGGCATGTTCCACAACGTGGATGGCACCGCCACCGAGTACGGCCAGCCCGGCAACTACGTCATGGGCGCCAACATCGCCGGCTTCCTCAAGGTCGCCGACGCCATGCTCGCACAGGGCGTCTGCTAGGCACCGCCAGCCTTTGAGTCTTTGTGCCCCCGTGGGATTGCGGCTTTGCTGCGCCCGCGGGGGCGTTTTCGTTTGCGCGGCGCGGTGGGGGTGCTGGCGCTTGCACGGCGCCGCCGTGGTTGTCGCGCGGCATCACACGCATGACGACGTGGGGAGCCGCGGCATCCGCCCGCGACTCCGTCAGCGCCGCCGCGCGTCCGCCAATCAAACGCATGTGTTGGGGTGGCGCGGCTGAAAGTCTGCTACCATTGGCTAGTTCGCTTCGCGGGCGTGGCGGAACTGGTAGACGCGCTGGATTTAGGTTCCAGTGGGGGAGACTTCGTGCAGGTTCGATTCCTGTCGCCCGCACCAAAGAACGCACGGGGGAGGCCATCGCGAGCGGTGGCCTCCCTTTTTGGTTGTGTATGCCGCGTCGGCCGCCACTCCGCGCGTGCTACGGGGCCGCTCATTTGGTAGAATCGCTATGTTTTGTGCATGCGGGCGCCACGCGCCCTACCGCCGTCGTGGGCCACAGGGGCCCGCCCGCAGGAAAGTCAATCAGGAGGAACGTTGAAGATCACCGTCACCGCCGCCGAGCCAAAGGACAACAAGCTCGAGGCCAAGCTCGTCATCGCCGCCGCCGACGTCGACGCCGCCATCAAGAAGGCGTACAAGGACATCGCGAACAAGTACAAGTTCCAGGGCTTCCGCAAGGGCAAGGCCCCGCGTCCGGTCATCGACGGCCTGGTGGGCAAGGAGGCCGTGCTGGCCGAGGCTTCCGAGGAGCTGCTGAACGCCGCCACCCCGCTCATGCTCAACGAGCTCGACGTGGTGCCCGTGGGTCAGCCCACCTACGGCGACGAGCCGGTGCTCGCCCAGGAGGGCGCTGACTACGAGGTCACCGCCACCCTCAACCTCCGCCCCGACTGCGAGCTCGAGAGCTATGACGCGCCTGAGATCAACATGCCCCCCGAGGAGGTCACCGAGGCCGAGGTCGCCGAGCAGCTCGAGACCCTCGTGAACTACCACGGCACCTTCGAGGACGCCGCCGAGGACTACGTCGCCGCCAAGGGCGACCTGCTCACGCTCGACATCGAGAACGTCGAGAACGGCGAGCAGCTTGCCGGCGAGGACCGTCCCTACATGATCGGCTCCACCACCATTCCGGCCGAGTTTGACGAGGCCATCACCGGCATGAAGGTCGGCGAGACCAACGACGTCGAGCTCAAGCTCGAGGACAAGGACGTCAAGGTCAAGGTGACCCTCAAGAGCGCCAAGAAGCACGTCGTGCCCGAGCTCGACGACGAGCTGGCCAAGAAGGGCTTTGGCTTCGATTCCGTCGAGGCCCTCAAGGACGCCGTGAAGGAGGAGGTCGCCGAGGACAAGAAGTCCCAGCTCCCCACCCTCAAGGAGAACCGCGTCATCGAGAAGCTCGCTGAGACCCTCAAGCTCGACGAGGTCCCGGCCGACTACGTCAAGGAGGTCTTCGACGAGATCGCCCAGGACTTCCTGGCCCAGCTCCAGCGCCAGGGCCTCACCCTGGACTCCTGGCTCCAGGCCCGCGGCATCCAGGTGAACGACTTCATCGCCGACCTCAACGCCCAGGCCGCCGAGCGCGCCCGCCAGAGCCTCGCCCTCGACGCCCTGGCCAAGAAGCTCGGCCTCGTCGCCAGCGAGGACGACGTCCGCTCCGAGTTCGAGAACGCCGGCATGTCCGACGTCGAGGCCTCCATCAAGGAGTTCACCGAGGCCGGCCGCATGCCTGCCATCCGCGAGTCCATCAAGCGCTCCAAGGCCGTTGACTGGCTGGTCGAGAACGCCAAGGTCAACGTCGTCGACGAGGTTGCCGAGCGCCGCGCCAAGCGCGACGCCGAGTAGCGAGGCGCGCCGCCCGCGACGTAGCAGGCACCCATTGGGTATATACGCCGGGCGGGGTCTTGTGGCCCCGTCCGGCTTTTCTCACCCGTAAGCACCCAGGCAGGAGGACCGCATGTACGCACCGGTTCGCAACATCCCCAACATCCCCTATGTCGTTGAGCAGACGCCGCGCGGCGAGCGCAGCTACGACATCTACAGCCGCCTGCTCAACGACCGCATCGTGTTCCTTGGCGAGGAGGTCACGCGCGAGTCCGCCAACCTCGTCATCGCCCAGCTTTTGCACCTCGAGGCCGAGGACCCCGACAAGGACATCATGCTCTACGTCGACTCCCCCGGCGGCGACGTCTACGCCGGCCTCGGCATCATCGACACGATGAACTTCATCAAGCCCGACGTCTCCACCATCTGCGTGGGCATGGCCGCCTCCATGGGCGCGGCCATCCTGGCCTGCGGCGCCAAGGGCAAGCGCCTGGCGCTGCCCAACTCCATGGTGCTCATCCACCAGCCGAGCAGCGGCGTGCAGGGCCAGCAGACCGACATCCAGATCGTCGCCGACGAGACCCGCTGGATTCGCCAGCGCCTGAACGAGATTCTCTCCGAGGCCACCGGCCAGCCGGTTGAGCGCATCAACGAGGACACCGAGCGCGACCGTTACCTGCGCGCCTCCGAGGCCCTCGAGTACGGTCTTGTCGACAAGGTCATCACCTCGCGCAACGACGCCGATAAGGAGTAGAGCGTGGCTGGCTTCTATGACCCCATGAACCCCGAGGACGTGCACTGCGCGTTCTGCGGCAAGTCCCGTGACCAGGTGAACCGCCTCGTCCAGGGGATGAACGGCATCTTCATCTGCGACGAGTGCATCAACGCCTGCTCAGAGATCATCTACGACGCCGAGATGGCCGAGAACGGCGACCATCCCGAGCTCGACGACGACCTGCACGCCGAGGCCCTGGACTTCCTGCCCACGGGCGCCAGCCTGCCCACCCCCCACGAGATCTATGACGAGCTGAGCCAGTACGTCATGGGCCAGGAGGACGCCAAGCGCGCCATGAGCGTGGCCGTCTACAACCACTACCGCCGCGTGGCCTACAGCCTGCGCGAGGCCAAGTACGGCCCCGAGCGCGACCGTCTCGAGAAGGACGCCGCCGAGATGGGCATCCCGGGCGCCGGCGAGGTCGAGCGCGTGGAGCTTGCCAAGAGCAACATCTTGCTGCTTGGCCCCACGGGCACCGGCAAGACCCTGCTCGCCCAGACGCTCGCGCGCTTCCTCGAGGTGCCCTTCGCCATCGCCGACGCCACCACCCTCACCGAGGCGGGCTATGTTGGCGAGGACGTCGAGAACATCCTGCTCAAACTCATCACCGCCGCCGACGGCGACGTGGAGCGCGCGCAGGTGGGCATCGTCTACATCGACGAGATTGACAAGGTGGCCCGCAAGGCCGAGAACCTCTCCATCACGCGCGACGTCTCCGGCGAGGGCGTGCAGCAGTCGCTGCTCAAGATCCTTGAGGGCACCGTTGCCAGCGTGCCGCCCCAGGGCGGGCGCAAGCACCCCCAGCAGGAGCTCATCAAGATCGACACCACCAACATCCTGTTCATCTGCGGCGGTGCCTTCGTGGGCCTCGACAAGATCGTGGCCGACCGCATCGGCAAGAAGGGCATCGGCTTCGACGCCGAGCTCGCCACCAAGGTGAGCGACTCCGAAAACGAGCTCATGGCCGAGGTCACCCCCCAGGACCTGCACAAGTTCGGCATGATCCCCGAGTTCGTCGGCCGTATCCCGGTGATTTGCTCCACCAAGCAGCTCGAGGAGGACGACCTCGTGCGCATCCTCACCGAGCCGCG
>CAVJWS010000095.1:0-7380 GCA_963653485.1 Prevotella sp. CAG:279 | reverse complement strand
AAGGAGTTCCGCTCCTACAGCAACGTGGCCCGCGCCGACATGGCCGCCTTCCTGCGCCGCATGAGGAGCAAGGGCCTCGCGTAGGCGATCGCCGCCAGCCCTGAAGCTTGATGAATAAGTTCAGAGCTTTTTCGTGCTGCAGCGTTTAGGTAACCTCGGCAAAACATCGCACCGGCAGCCTCGGTTTAAAATGGCTTGGACTGTTGCCATACCGCGTTTTGCGAAGCCGACCTTTGTTTGGAGCTGCCATGTCTCTGAGACGCCGTGTCCCCCTGCATCTGTTGGGCCTCGTGGCCCTGCCTCTCGTCCTTGCCCTCTCTTTGCTGGCGGTGACGGGCGTGGCCATGGCCGCGGAGTCCTCCCTGCCCGAGGCAGCCGAGGGCTCCGACGAACTGGTCGAGTTCGTCTACGTGGACGCGGAGACCACGAGCGACGCCTCTGGCTCAGAGGCGTCCCCGATCGCCGTCGTCGGCTTTACGGATTCCGTCGCAAGGGCTGGCGTCGAGGTCGTGACGTCGGATGGCGAGACCTCGTACGTCGAGGCGAGCGATGTCGCCTCTGACGCCGCGCTCTTTGACCTCGGAGCCTTCTCCGGCCAGACCTTCTCCGTTGCGGGCGTCTACTATGCTCTGGAAGACGCGCCGGACGCGCTGTACCGCGTCGCCCTCGGGGATGGGGGAGAGGTCAGCGCTTCCAGCGTGGACGCTCAGTCCGCAGACGGCTCCGTTGACATGCAGGTGTACTCCGTCGACGATGACGGCAACCTTACGCAGGACTATTCCGACCTGGCCTCCGCCATCTCTGCCCAGGATTCCAACGACGGCGTCATGGCCCTTGCCGGAAACGGCGTTAAGACCATCGTGCTCGACGCCGGCCACGGCGGCGTCGACGGCGGCGCGGAAGGCCATGGCCTCAAGGAGAGCAACCTCACGCTTGCGATTGCGACCGCCTGCCGCGACGAGCTCGCCAAGTACTCTCGCGCCAAGGTCATCATGACCAGGACGACCGACACCTCCTTTTCCAGCAACATCGCCGAGGACCTCAAGGCGAGGGCCAAGGTCGCCACCGATGCCGGCGCCGACCTCTTCGTGAGCTTCCATATCAACGACGGCGGCGGAAAGGGCGCCGAGGTCTGGATCCCCAACACGAGCTCCTGGTACTCCAGCTTCCACACCCTTGGCGAGCAGCTCGGCAACAAGATCCTTTCGAAGCTGTCCGCGCTTGGGCTGTCGAGCCGCGGCAATAAGTGGAAGAGCTATTCCACCTACCCCGACGGCAGCGACGGTGATTACCTCTCTGTCATTCGCAACTGCAGGAAGAGCGGCGTGCCTGCCGTTCTTATCGAGCATGGCTTCATCGACAACAGCTATGACGCCTCGCTCCTCTCGAGCGCGGACTACCTCAAGAAGCTCGGCGTTGCCGACGCCCAGGCAATCGTGGAGCAGCTGGACATCAAGGACGACCCGCTTTACGGCTTTACGGATGTCTTTGCAAGCACCGACCATTCCTCCGAGATCGGCTGGCTTGCGTCCGCCGGCATCACCACCGGCTACCCTGACGGCTCGTTTGGCGGGATGAAGGGGGTCGCCCGCTGCGACATGGCGGCCTTCCTCTACCGCCTGGCCGGCTCGCCCAGCTACACCGCCCCCGGCACGTCGCCCTTCAAGGACTGCAACTCCAACACCCCGCACTACAAGGAGGTCTGCTGGCTGGCCTCTATGGGCATCTCCGAGGGCTGGAGCGTCAGCGGCGGCAAGGAGTTCCGTCCCTACAGCACGGTCGCCCGCGCGGACATGGCGGCCTTCCTCCGCAGGTTTGCGGCCAAGTTCCTCGATTCCTCGGTCTCCTCGTGGAAGGCGAGCAGCTCCACGGTGAAGTTCTCCGATATTTCTTCCTCCGTGTCCCACTACGAGGACATCCTTTGGCTCGGCACCGTTGGGGTCAGCACCGGCTTCTCCGACGGCACCTACCGTTGGGGCAACGACGTCGTGAGGCAGGACATGGCTGCCTTCCTCTACAGGCTCAACAACCTCCCCAACTATGTCGCCACGAGCAAGGACAAGTCGGCCTTTAGTGACGTCAACGACTCAACCGATCACGCGAACGCCATTTGGTGGATGGCCTCCGCCGGAATCTCCACGGGCTACCCCGACGGGACCTTTGGCATCGCCAAGGACGTCACCCGCGCAGACATGGCGGCCTTCCTCTACCGCATGGCCGGCTCGCCCAGCTACACCGCCCCCAGCAAGTCGCCCTTCAAGGACTGCGACGCCAACACGGGTCACTACAAGGAAATCTGCTGGATGGTCGACAAGGGCATCACCGAGGGCTGGACGGTCACGGGCGGCAAGGAGTTCCGCCCCTACGCCACGGTGAGCCGCGCCGACATGGCAGCCTTCCTCCACAGGTTCTATGACGCCTTCAGCGAGTCGTCGCAGTTTAAGAACTGGACCGCCACCGACAAGGCCAAGCTGCGCTTCAGCGACGTGGACGGCAACACGAGCCATGCCAACGACATCTGGTGGATGGGCGCCACGGGCATCTCCAACGGATACTCCAACGGCACCTACGGCGGCTCTTCCACGGTGAAGCGACAGGACCTGGCCGAGTTCCTTCGCAGGCTCTACGTCCGTTGCTACCGCGGCTCAAACGAATATAAGATCATGGGCACCACAAGCTACAAGGCCTCTCAGTTCGTGGCTGCCTATAAGGCGTCTGGCAATGCCTATCCCTCTTCCGTCTATTCGAGCAAGGGCGCCTCTAGCATCGAGGAGTTCGTGAACATCCTCGTCTCCGAGGCCAACGCGGAGGGCGTCAAGGCCGAGGTCGTCTTTTGCCAGGCGATGCTAGAGACCGGCTGGCTGCAGTTTGGCGGTGACGTCAAGGCGGGGCAGTGCAACTTCGCGGGCATCGGCGCCACCGGCAACGGCGCTGCCGGCGCGACCTTCGCCGACGTGAGGACCGGCCTCAGGGCCCAGGTGCAGCACCTGAAGGCCTACGCCTCCACGGACCCCCTTAAGAACGAGTGCGTTGACCCGCGCTTCAAGTACGTCACCCGTGGCTGCGCCACGACGCTCGACGGCCTCACCGGTCACTGGGCCACCGACCCCAGCTACGCCCAGAGCATCTATAAGCTCATCAAGTCCCTTCCCTCTGCGTAGGGGCTGGATGCCGGCCTTTGGGGCCTGCCAAGATTGGCGAATGAAATGGCGGCGTCTCGCTTATGCGGGGCGCCGCTTTTTTGCGGGCCTCCCACATACCGAAAAAAGCAAGCGAATGCCGTTTGGACTATTTTCAGAAAGCGTTGGGGGGGGGTACAGTCCAAGGCGCCGTATCAAACGCTAGTTGGGAGGGAAGAGCTATGAGAAAGCGTAATTTTGGCTTGGCGCTTGGGTCTCTTGCGGTGCCCGTTTTGGCCTTGAGCCTTGCCTGCGCGCCCGTGCCCGTTTTGGCCGAGGAGCCCGCCTCAGCCGATGCCGAAGTCGCCATGGACTCCGGCTATCTGGTCAACTGGACGCAGGACGGTACCTGCGTATGGGCGATTGACGCCTCTGGCGTCCTCACCATCAAGCCGGCCGACGGAAAGGGGTCGGGCGAGCTCGAGAACTCCGCTTGGACGGATTCGGACTATGCCGAGAAGATCACCGCCGTGAAGGTGGAGGGCAAGGTAAAGGCTCCTGCCAACTTTGAAAAGGCGTTTCGCGGCTTGAGCAGTGCCAAGACCATGGACCTGTCCGGCCTCGACACCTCTAACGTAGAGTCAATGTATGGCATGTTCTACTATTGCAAATCTCTGACGTCTTTGGACGTCTCTGGCTTCAACACCTCCAAGGTAACGAACATGTTCCGCATGTTCTCTTACCTTCCCTCGCTGACGTCCTTGGACCTCTCCAACTTCGACACGTCAAAAGTGACGAGCATGAGCGCCATGTTCATGGACTCGAGCGCGCTAAAGACGCTTGATATTTCGAGTTTTGATACCTCGAACGTCGAGTACATGAACAACATGTTTCCCGGTTGCGATGTCCTGACCACCGTCAAGCTCGGTGCCAAGTTCTCATTTAAGGGAAATGTCTCTTTGCCCGCGGGTTCTTGGAAGAGCTCCGCTGACGGCAAGTCGTATCCGGCGGCCAAGGTGCCCAGCAACGTGGCAAGCACGTATGTCAGAACGGTCGGCACGGATGTGGACGACAACACTCCTCATGTGAATGACATCTTCTGGCTGGTGAGCGAGGGCATCTCCACGGGCTTTGAGGACGGTACGTTCCGTCCCTACAACGCCGTGGCCCGCTGCGACATGGCGGCTTTCCTCTACCGCATGGCCGGCTCTCCCAGCTACACCGCCCCCAGCACGTCGCCCTTCAAGGACTGCGACTCCAAGACCCCGCACTACAAGGAGATCTGCTGGCTGTATGCCAAGGGCATCTCCAAGGGCTTTGGCGACGGGACCTTCCGCCCCTACGCCACGGTGGCCCGCTGCGACATGGCGGCGTTCCTCTACCGCATGGCCGGCTCGCCCAGCTACACCGCCCCCGGCAAGTCGCCCTTCAAGGACTGCGACGCCAAGACCCCGCACTACAAGGAGGTCTGCTGGCTCGCCAGCGAGGGCATCTCTGAGGGCTGGAGCGTCAGCGGCGGCAAGGAGTTCCGCCCCTACAACAACGTGGCCCGCGCCGACATGGCCGCCTTCCTTCACCGCATGTAGAACGTGGGGCTTGTCAGCGTGCAAGCCATATGAGGCCTGTGACGATATGCCGCTAGGTCACTAATTGCCCGCCTGTTTCGCCATTTGAATTGGCAAACAGGCGGGTTTTCTTGTGCTTGCGGGGCCGCATTGCCTTCATGCCGGAGATTCCGTCTAGGTAGCGGGCATCAATGGCACCGTCTCAAAAGTACGTTTTAAGGTAGGCGCAGCGGTCGTATTGGAATCGTCGTCTCTACTTGCGGTTTTCATAGTCGAGTGGAAATAGGCGACTTAATGGGGTAAAAATCGCTTCAATAATTCTATTTACCCCCATAACCCAATAATTTGGTATACTGCCAACCAGTTCGATTGGGGGTAGTATGCGTTTATTCAAGCGGGAGTCGTATCTCAAGAAGATCAGGGGCTTCTACCACGACGACGGGATGATCAAAGTGATCACCGGCATTCGCCGCTGCGGCAAATCTTGCCTCATGCGTACGATCGAAGAAGAGTTGAAGCGCTCAGGGGTGCCCGATTCGAACATCGCCTATTTCGACCTTGACCGATATGGCTTTCGCTCGGTTAAGACGCCTGCGCAGCTTGAGGCCATGATCGAACCCCTGCTTGAAATCGAGGGGATGAAATACCTATTCATCGACGAGATACAGAACGTCGAGGGATTCGAGGACGTCGTCAACGAGTTCCGCTCCGAAGGCGGATTCTCAATCTTCATAACTGGTTCGAACTCATATCTTCTCTCGGGCGAGCTCGCGACAAAGCTCACGGGTCGCTATATTGAGTTCGAGATGCAGACGCTCGATTTCCGCGAGTACTGCGACATGAAACGGTTCCTCGGCCAAGAGGTGAATCCCAATCTCGCGGCAGAGCTCGATACCTACATCCTCGAGGGCGGCTTTCCGAAGGCGCTCGACTACCCCGGGCTTGCGGACAAAAGGGCGTATACCAGCTCGGTCGTCGAAGAGATATTCCAGAAGGATATCAGGCGACGCGTGAAGATCAGGAACGTTTCCCTTTTCAACCTGGTCCGCGATTACATAATCAACAACTTCGGCGCCACAACGTCATTGACCAACATCCTCTCCGATCTCGAAAAGCACCAGGGGGTAAAACTCAAGCGCGAGACCCTCAACCGATATCTCCAGGTGCTCGAGGACGCCAAGCTCATTAATAGGTGCACTCGTTTCGATGTAAAGTCAAGGAAGTCTCTCGCTGGCGAGCAAAAGTATTATCTGGCTGACCTGAGCCTATATTTTGCCCTCAACACTGATAGCCGCATCAATTACGGGCCGGTCCTGGAGAATGTCGTCTATCGATATGCCAGGAGCCTCGGCTATGAGGTGAGCGTCGGTCGCATAGGGAAGCTCGAATGCGACTTCATTATGCGCGGTCGAGACATGGGCTACTCCTATGTTCAGGTCGCGATGACCATCATGGCGAGTGAAAAGACCGAGGACCGTGAGTACCGTCCGCTGGAGCAGATTCGCGACAACTACCCGAAATTCGTTCTTACCCGAGCAGATCCGATCCAGAGGCGCGGCGGCATCATCCATGAGAACGTTCCTGAGCTCATCGCGAACGGCCTCGATTTTGGCGCGAGAAATGCCTGATTCGCGACACTACCAGGCGGCGCCGGGGAACGCCTCCCCGATCGCGCGGCGGAGCCCCTCGTGCGCGTCCGAGGTCACGCACGCGACGCCGGAGACCCCGCCTCGCGAAGGCCCCGCAGAAACCCGAGCCAACCCGCGTGGCTCTCGGTGTCGATGGCGCCCATGCCGAGCACGCGGCGGTAGCCGTCCGAGCCCGCGCCGATGGCGGTGACTCTACAATGCGCGGGCGCCAGGCCAGCTGAGCGAGGCGGCAACTTTGAGCCGCGGCGGCAGGTTAAGCGGCCGTCGCGCCCTACTCGTTGCCAATCCGCACCACGCGGTCGCAGAGGGCGAGGGCGGCGGGGCGGTGGGTGACGGTGATGATCGTCTTGCCAAGGGCCCGCAGGCGCTCGAGCATCTCCTGCTCGGTGGGCTCGTCCAAGGCCGAGGTGCACTCGTCGAGCAGCAGCACCGGCGCGCCGGAGTAGACGGCCCGCGCCACGGCCAGGCGCTGCATCTGGCCCTCGGAGAGGCCCGAGCCCTTCTCGCCCAGCTGGGTCTCGAGGCCCTGCGGCAGCCTCCCGATGAACTCGTCCGCGCAGGCCGCATGGCAGGCCGACTGCAGGCGGGCGTCTGACGTGACGCGTGTGGCGGCCGCGCTTGCGGGGCCCGTTGCGCCTTGCGCCGAGGCTGGGGCGTCGTTGGGACAGGTGGCGCGGGCGTCGCGGGCGACATCCTCCGCGCGCGCCTCCCCAGGCGCGCCCTGCTGCGCGGCGGGGCCTTTGGCAAAGCAGATGGCCTCGCGGATGGTGCCGCTCATGAGCATGTTGCCCTGAGGGACGTAGGCGAAGGTGCCGGGCGCGAGCTCGGCCGCGGCGAAGGCGCCGCCGTCGGAGAAGTTCACCTCGACCTTGCCCTGGCGCGGCTCCTCCATGCCAAGCGCGAGCATGAGCATGGTGGACTTGCCGATGCCGGAGGGACCGGTGACGGCCACGAACTCGCCCGCGCGCACCTCGGCCGTGAAGTTGCGGAGCACGTCCTTGCGGGCGGCGCCGGCCTCGGGGGCCATGCCGGTTTTGGGGGAGGGGC
>CAVJWS010000094.1:3401-7385 GCA_963653485.1 Prevotella sp. CAG:279 | reverse complement strand
CCATGACATCCCGGCGACAAACGATGCCGAGGCAAGACCTTTGCTTGCGATGACGCGGCACACGTTACGCGTTCCATATACGCCGACCTTATAGCCAAAGGCCGCAGAGACCGCCTCATTAACTCCCTGGAAGTAGCGCGTCACGCATCCTTCTATCTCACTTTGCCCCGGATCGAAATCGACCGCGAAGAATAGAGTGGAAGCGGACGGCAAGTCTAAGGCATGGGCACGCTCAATCGCATCGAGGCCCTGTTCCAAGCCGGCCTCATGCGTCATTGTAGAAGCAGAGTTGTTGAACCACTGCATTATTGGAAAGAGCCTAAGCCCGGCCGCCTTAAGCCCGAGCAGCTCTTCGGCCGTAATGCGTTTACTTGTTCCAACCAGATATCGTCCGATGTAACTATAGCCAGCTTTGACAACTGCCGCGGCTTCCGCCGTTGCCAGCTGAGTGCTCGTGTCAAAACCAGATACCACGCGGTCGGCATCCCCGCAAGAGACAAGCAGCGAACACCAAGTCTGATAATCGCCAGCACCGCTCGGCTCAAGCCCCATAAACCGCTGGAATTCCTTAGCCGTCGACATCTTTGCCGAGGTAAAGAAGCCGTCAAAGGCAATCTGCAAGTAGCCGTTATATCTAAGGAGACCGCTAAATAGATGCACATAGTTGGCAGAAGAATCCACACTTCCCAGGGAAATCGCGGCCTTGGACTTTATGCCTGCTCTGGTTCCGGGGCCAAAGTTGCCATTCGCCGTTCCATCTGCCATCCCGATCTCATACTGCAGCGCATAGAGAAATGCTGTGAGCATTTGCCGCGAAGTAAGACCATCGCAGGGGACCAAAGAGAAATCACGGCGTCTCAAATACTTGGCGTTTAGCCACTGCTGAACCTCTCGAACCGCTTCGCTTCCGCTTGAAGAAACGGTGCATGTGTCCATCGAGAGCAGAAAGGCCATGAGCTTGACGTCGACCGAAACCGATGTGCCACCAAGCCCTAGGTTCTCTCGCACCCGAGCAATGCTTGAAGCCATTTTTGGGAACGTCGCCCCAACACTTCCCACAACACCGGAAAAGCCCTTACACCAAAGCGATCCGCTCAAGATGGTCAAGACATTCGCCGGGGTATCGCTCTCCGCCGTGATCGCGCCGAGCTTCTTATTGAAAGCCGCGACCGTTTGGCTCCCAAAACCAGAGGCCATGGGCGAGATACCCAGCTCGTGCTGCAAGCCTCTTCTTAGGCCGTAGATCGTTTGCCACCCCGTCACACCGTCCTCGAGCAGAAAAACCCATCCGTCATACGAGCTATACGTTGCGTTAAGCCAGCGCTGAATTGCCAAGACCTGCTGATCCATCTGCCAGTTCACCACCCTTTATGCACTTATCTACCAGCTGTACATGGCGACATCGCTCGATGTCACCGTGGCGCCTCCCGCATTACTCATCGCAAAGTAGTAATTTCCCGACCCTACATTGCTCCATGTCGCCTTGGTAAATCCCTGACGCGAGAACAACGCGCTGCCTATCTTTGTTCCGTCACCGACTCTGTTTCCTCGATATAAGACGACCCTAAAAGAGCCGCTACTTGAGGAGGAGCAGGTCATTTCAATACCGACGTTGGAGCCGTCGAAAGAGAACGGCCCCAGATTCGCCGAACTTTTTAACGCGAGCGTTCCGCCGTACCATGAACAAGCCGACGGCGCATATGGATCAGCAATCCTGACATGGGTCACTCTTGGACACACAATATCGCGCGCCGGCAACGCATCGGCCACGCACGGCCCCGCCATTGCGGCAAGCCAGCAGCCAGCAATAGTCATAAGGACAGACAGGGTGATTCTCTTTTTCATATGACCTTCCTTCTTGTCGGAGCCATAAAAAGAAGAGTCACCCTATACAGCGGAAATGTCATGTCTCTGACAGGTATGCAATACGCTAAGACAGCCTCAGGCCCGCCTCCGAGCCAAGCAAATCCCTCAGCTCCGCCGCCGAGTGCACTCCGAGCACTCTATAGGCAGTCGACCTGTATGAGTTCACGGTCCCGGGGGCAATACAAAGTGTTTCGCATATTTGCTTGCGGCTTTTCCCGTTACAAGTTAGGAGAGCAACCTGCGCCTGCAGGTCATTAAGCCCCCGCCCCTTCAGGTAACTCAAGGTGCGATCTTCATTGCCTTTTTCGCAACCGCTGCCTGTGACCATAAGCTCTTCTCGCGTCTTGTAGAGCAAAAGCCCAAACAACGCCATGAGCACGACGCAAGACCTAGTTGGCCCTAACCCCAACGACAGGTGGGTATATGACGCATACGAAAGCCCTGTTCCCAAGGAAGCACAGTAACATCCGGCTTTTTGACCAGGCACAAGAAAAGGCCTTCGCTTGCCCTCGGCGTCCGCCGTTGGCCAACAGGCACCGCCCACAACACAGAAGGCGATAATTATACAGAGCCCCAGATTGTCGAAATAAAACGTGGGAGACACCGCGATAATTGCCGCAAGCCGAGTTAACGCCATAAGAAGTGCCCCAGAAACCCAGGGCCAGATCCACCGGTACGGAAATGAGGCGTCCACCTCAACCTCTCGATCATCCGGCTGAAAGACGGCGAATGCCGCAAAGACGAATGCCAACGCCTTAAGAGCACTTAGCGGCAGCCCTCCCTTGGCAGGGACAACAGCCGCAAGCAGCAGAAGCGTAAGAAGCAGGCCCTCCCAGAAAGGAATCTCCGGGCTATTCTCGACAACGACCCCAGTGTCTTCCTTTGACAGTAGCCGCCTTCTCATGGATTCCAGCTCTGCTACGTCAACGCTGAGCTTTTCCGCCGCCCTGTTCCTATAGGTCCCCACCGTTCCGGGTCTTAGCCCGAGCTCAAGAGCAATGTCGGAATTTCTCATACCGCCAAGCCATGCCACAAGGACCTGCTTCTCTCGCGCGCTCAGCATCTCCAGCGCACCGTAGGGATCCTCATTCAAATCGGCGACTATTCCCTTATCGGCGCTGATGGCGCCTTTGACGATATGGCGCCTCAAGAACGGAGCAGCCAAAGCCATCGCCAGGATAAGCAGTAATATGACCGCGCATGCTCTTGCGTCAACACCGTCAAGGCACAGTTGCACGGCGAAATCATTTGCCAAAAGCGACAGCAGAAGCCCCTTGGTAAAGGAGAGCGCCGACGTCATCCTGCCACTTGCCGGAGAAATACTGAGAAACATCAAGGGAAACGCCAATGTCAGCGCCACAATGCCGACCGCGGCTCCCACCAGGGCAGATATCAACGTTAGGCAAACGGGTCCTAAAACACCAAGAATATATGTCGCGAAGAGACCCTGCCACGAAGAGCAAGACGCGGCCTCGCAGCCACAAACCGCAGCAGCCCCGTCACTTACCCCGGGGACGCTCTCGCAAATTGCCGCATATGCAATCCACAAGAGAATCGAAACAGATTGCCCGAGCCCAACAAGGCAGTCAAGCTCTGGATCTATCAGAGGCGCCCCATTGGCGCTTTCCCAACATTCCTTGAACACGGCCGCAAGCATCAGGATCAAGGAAGCGGCCGTAAGTAAGAAGGGCAACGGCTTAAAGTTTCGGAGCCTGTCCATAAAGCGTGGAGGGTCCACAAAAGCTTGCTTAGCTACGGAAACCGCCGCCAACGCTAGTCCCAGAGATACCGGGCGAAGCAGCAATGGAGACATAACCTCCAAGCTCGTCCCAAGCTCAAGCGAGATAAAGGCTCCGGGCCATGGAACACAAAACAGGACTGTCCCCCACACGCACCAGATGACCTCGTCATATCCCAAGCTTTGTATGGCTCTTCTCGTCACTCTGGCCCTTTCAACAAGGGGGTACTTTTAGACAATTAGACCACTGTCTAAGCCGATTGCATACCTAAAAAAGACAGACGGTCCAGACGGCATAAGTCACAGTTTGTCCAACGTTCTTTTCTTCGGTCGAAAAGAGGAATCATGAGCCAAAACAGCATCTCCCGGCGTGATTTTCT
>CAVJWS010000094.1:0-2719 GCA_963653485.1 Prevotella sp. CAG:279 | reverse complement strand
TCTCCCGGCGTGATTTTCTCGCCGGCGCGGCAATCGCTAGCAGCGCGTTTATGGCCGGGTGCTCTAAATCAAATGGCGAGAAGACCATCGCGGAGTCCGGGCTTGACGCAGACGCGCAGCAATCGACCTCGCCCTCCTATGCGCCGTCGGGCTTCATCCCGGCGAGCGCGGGAATGACTCCCATGTCTTTGGCTGAGATCAAAGAGACGTACCGTAGTCTTGGTGCCAAGCACCTGCACATCCTTGAGCCGGTCGGCGTCGACCGCGAGAACTGCTGCGCGCAGTACGCCTTCACTGACGCCATTGAGGGCAACCCGTGGGACGGCAACGTCTTTGTCGTCGTCACGAGCAAGGTGAGGATGCCCAACGTCATTGGCATGTCCCCCACCGAGGCGACCGCCGCCTTGCAAGAGAACGGCCTCACGGCAAGTCCGTCTCTCACGCAGCACGCGGTTGACCCCGAAAGTAATGCGGACGAACCCGCCGTTGTCTCGGCATCGGTGCAGGCAGGATCCCTGGTCAAGGTAGGCACCGTGGTCGAGCTTGAGTACTCGGGGTCGCTGGAGGGCTACTCGTAAGACGCGCGAGAACGGCCGGCCAGCCAGCGCGACCAGACCAAAAAAGGCGCCCGAACCCGCGGGGATGCGGGTTCGGGCGCCTTCGCGTTTATGCCCAGGGATCGCGCTCGAAGAGGGGCTCCGAGACGGGCCGGCGGTCCGAGTAGGGGTCGTAGCCGTCGTCGTCCTCGTTCTCGGCGCGGAGGAACTCCTTGTTGACCTCGTCTTTTATGGCCGCAGCGGCGGCCGCGGCAGGATCGTGGGCCGAAGCCGCTCCGCCGGGCGCCGCGCCGCCGGACACCCCGTCGTTCTTCTCGCCAGGCAAAGCCATCGTCATCACCTCATCACGATGTTGTAGAACGCCACGCACAGGCTCGCCTTGTTGCCGAACTCGGCCAGGTCGATGCCGCCGTTGAAGCGGCTCTTGGGGCACATCAGCACCGTGACGGCGCTGCGACCTGCGGTGTTGCCGCCAATGAGGACCGCCCACGAGTAGCCGTCCTGCTCGCCGTAGCCGCAGATGAAGTGCGAGACGCCCATGTCGATGTTCATCGTGGAGGCCATGTCGGTCTGGGTCGTGGTCTCCTTGAGGCCGTCGAACCCGCAGGCGGCCATAACAGCCTTGAGGCCGTCGGTGGTCTCGGAGGTCGAAGGGGCGGTGGCCGTGGCAAAGTCAAAGCGGATACCGCCGATGACCGCGCCTTCTGCCAGTACGTCCGTGGTCGCGTCGTTGGAGTAGGCGCCGGACTCGGGCTCGTCGCTCACGGTCAGCATGTCGCCGGCGGAGTTGGCGTAGACCGCATGCGCGTCGCCGTTGCCGTACTTAGAGCCATACAGCAGCGAGAAGCCCTCTTTCTGCAGGTAGGCGGCCACTTCCTGGGGCGTGCAGTCAAAGTAGTCGGCCAGCTTGGTGGTGCTCGAGGGGTACGGAGAAGAAACCTTGAGCTCGACGGCCATACCGGCGGAAGCCTTGGTGCCCGGCTCGGGCGTGGCGGAGATCACCGTGTTGCCGGACTTCTCGGACTCGACGTAGGTCACGTTGGAGGTGAGGCCCGCCGAGGTCAGGGCCGCCTGCGCCTCGGAAAGCGAGAGGCCCACGACAGCCGGGACGGTGTAGGGCTGCGCCACAGACAAGGTGATCTTGTCGGTTGCCACAAACGTCGCGCCTTCCTTGGGGTCGACCGACACGACGGTGCCCTCCGCCTGGTCTGATATGACAAACGAGAGGACCACGTTGCTGGCGCCGGCCTCGGAAAGGAGCTTCTTGGCCTCATCCTGCGTCTTGCCCACCACCTGCGGGACCGTGCGGGCGGCCGCCACGGTGATCGTTGCGCCGCCGGCCGGGTCGGCGCGGCGGCCGGGCTCGGGGGCGCAGGCCAGGACGGTGCCGGCAGTCTGGTCGGAGGCCTGCTGCTGGCTGGTCACCTTAAAGCCGGAGGCCTCGAGCATCTGGCGTGCCTCGACCTCAGTCTTGCCCAGGACAGAAGGCACAGTCTTGCCGCCCCAAAATTCCTGCCGGTAGGTGTAGTAGCCCGCAGCGCCCGCCATGCCCAGGAGCAGGATCGCGATGATCACCGTCCACACGATGTTGCGGCGGCGCTTCTTCTGAGAAGTACTCTTGACCGGCGAGTCGATGGAGACCGGCGCGTGCGCGGTGGTGAGGTCCTGCATGACGGCCGGCGAGTAGTACGGGTCGTCCATCGCGTCCAGGCCGTCGTGCCCGGGCATAACGTCGGTCATAGGCGCCGGGATGGGGTTGAACGTGGTGGGCGGCTCGGGCACGACCGTGGTGGGGGCGGCATCCGAGAGGACCGTGGCCTCGGGGTCCGGGGCGTCGACAGGGTCGTCCGCGGGGTCGGGCACGGCCAGGACGGTGGCTTCGGGGTCCGCGGCAGCGGAGAGGACCGTGGCCTCGGGGTCGACTTCCGCGGCGGGGGCGGCGGGAGCCGGGGCCAGAACCGTGGCCTCGGGGTCCACGGGGACCGCGGCAGCGGGCGCGGCGCCCTTCTCGCCAGCAGCGGTCGAAAGCGCGGTTGCCTGGGAATCGTCCAGGTCAGGAAGGTTGTTCAAATCAGACATGCTTGTCTCCTGTTTTCAGGGGTTGCGGCATTACTGCCTATCCTACCGCGTAAAACGCGGCGAGACACCCGTCGCGCCCGGCG
>CAVJWS010000093.1:0-7406 GCA_963653485.1 Prevotella sp. CAG:279 | reverse complement strand
TCTGCGGGGTGGAGCCGAGGTGCAGGATGTCGCGGATGGGCTCGATCTCGGCCTGGAGGCGCTCGGCCTCGGCGGCGTCACCGGCCTCGAGGGCGGCCCAAAGCTTCACGACGACCTCGGTGATGAGGTTGGCCGTGCCGGCGATGGTGCCGGAGGCACCCAGGGCGTGGGCGGCGCTGATCTTGCCGTCGGAGCCCACGATGAGGTCGACGTTCTTGCCCTCGGCGGCCTCGATGTAGCCCTTGAGGTTCTCCATGTCGCCGGAGCTGTCCTTCATGCCGCGGACGTTCTCGATCTGGGCGACCTCGGCCACCACGGAGGCGGGGATGTTCATGCCGGTGGCCTTGGGGATGTTGTAGAGCATGACCGGGATGTTGACGCTCTGGGCCACGGTGGCGAAGTAGGTCTTCATCTGGTCGGCGTTGATGCCCATGAAATACGGGTTGATGACGCTGAGCGCGTCGGCGCCGATGGCCTCGGCACGCTTGGACATCTCAACGGCCTCGCGGGTGGAGCAGGCGCCGGTGCCCACGTAGACGGGAACGCGGCCAGCGACCTTCTCGATCACGAACTTGGAGAACTCGATGCGCTCGTCGGGGGAGCACACGTGGAACTCGCCGTTGGAGCCAAAGGTGAAGATGCCGTTCACGCCACCGGCGATGAGCTTCTCGACGAGCTGCTCGCCAGCCTCGTAGTTGATGGACTGCTCGCCGTCGCGGTTAAACGGGGTGACCATCGGGACGATGACGCCCTTGAACGTTGCCATTGCGGCCTCCTTGCGTAAATCCCTGGCGCCCGCGGCGCCCTTGTAACACTTGGCTGAGCTCATGTTTGTTGACCGAGCCCATTGGTTGCACTTGCCCGCCCACGCCCGCGATTAGGCGCGAACGTTTTGCCTTGCCCGCGCCCGTGGTCGGGCGCGGGCGCTTTACCTTGCTCACGCCCGCAGCCGGGCGCAGGCGCTTTGCCTTGCTCGCGCGTCGGCGCGCCTGCCTGCGCAGTCACGCTCCCGCCGGCCCACTCGCCCACCGGCAGCGCGCCGTGCGCCCACCCGCGCCCGAAGGCCCCGAGAGCCTACTTGTGGCGCTTGACGTGGTGCTTCTTCATGCAGGCGTCAATCTGCCCCTCAAGGTCGTCGAGGGTGTTGGCCATGAAGGGCCGATTGATGCCCACATACTGGTAGCCGCTCGGGTGGCTCACCCAGTTGCCCCACAAAAGCAGGCGGATCGCGTTGCCCTGGCGCACGCAGGCGTAGCTCTTGATGTCCTTGTAGGCAACCACCTGCGCCTTGTCCACGTCAGCCTTCACGTAGATGGTGAGGGCGTCGTGGCCAAAGGAGCAGACGGGCGTCTTCTTGGACCAGCGCGCGAACATGGTGCCCATGCGCTTGGAGACGAACCACACAGCAGTGAGCGCCGCGATGAAGATCAGCAGCAGGGCAATCATGCCCGTGTAGCTCGCCGCGCCAAAGGCGACCACTCCCGCAAAGAGGATGGCGAAGACAAGCAGCAGCGACAGCACGCTCTGCGTGAGGAGCCGCGTGCGGTCCTCCTCGACGCAAAGCTCCGCATCGTCTGTCGTGGCGGCCTTGGCCTCGATGTCGTTCGCCATCTGATCTCCTTGCGAAGGTGGAAAAGAAGGGGCGCCCGCGCCCTTGCGCAGACGCCCCCAAAGCTCTAGCTCATGCTACCTAGCTTAGGCAAAGATGCTGCCGATGCCGTAGATGATGGAGCCGATGATGTTGTAGTCGACGTTCGGGAACGAAGCCTCGGCGATTCCGAGGTTGGCGAAGGCCGGGTACAGGACCAGCGGGCCAGCGCACAGGAAGATGCCGACCAGGAAGGAGCCGAGCAGGGCGCCCTTCCAGCCGCCATAGGCGTAACCGCAGACGCCGCAGGTGCCGCCGGAGAAGAAGCAGATGCCGGCAGCCGGAATCATGATGGTCGGGGAGCCGAGGGCGACCATGAAGGCCATGGCCACGAGGCCGCCGAGGAAGGAGCCGATGAAGCCGATGATGACGGCGTTCGGGGCGAACGGGAAGATGGCGGGGCAGTCAACGGCCGGACGGGCGTCGGGGATGAGCCTCTCGGAGATGCCGACGAAGGCCTCGGTGATGGCGGCGATGAACTGACGCACGCCGTAGATCAGGACGGACATGCCAGCGGCGAACTGGAGGCCGGCCAGGAAGGGCCAGATCCACCACACGTCGTTGCCGAAGTAGGAGGTGAAGGGCTTGCCGGAGGCGAGCTCGTCGTTGAAGTGGCCGGTGACCAGGCAGGCGATCGTGACGATGTAGAACAGCACAATCATGAACAGGGCCACGGAGAACACGAAGTCCTTGAAGAGCTTGAAGAACTCGGGGAGCTGCTTCTCGCTCTCCTCGGAGGCCTCGGCGTCACCCTTCTTGGCGAAGAGCTTGCCGCAGTAGCCGGCGAAGGCGTAGCCGATGCAGTTGAAGTGGCCAATGGCGATGGAGTCGTCGCCAACGAGCTTGTTGACGAAGGGCTGGCACAGCGTCGGCAGGGCGGCGCCGCAGAAGCCCAGGACCACGCCGCCGGCGATGGCGGTGACGACGAACGGGGCGCCGAGCGCGATGAAGACGAGCGCGAGGACGCAGGCGAAGTACAGGAAGTGCTGGCCGGTCAGGAAGACGGCCTTGAACGGGGTGAACTTGGCGAAGACCAGGTTCATCACGAAGCCGAGGACCATGACGGCGGCGACCTCGGTGCCATAGGTGTTGAGGGCCAGCGAGGTGGCGACCTCAACCTGGGTCACGACGCCGTTCACCTGGAAGGCACGGGTGAACATGTCGGAGAAGATCGTGACGTAGGAGCTCATGGCGTTAGAGCCGATGTTGAACACCATGAAGCCGATCATGGTCTTCACGGTGCCGGAGAAGACGTCCACGGCGGACTTCTTCTGCAGCAGCAGGCCCACGAGGGCGATGATGCCCATGATCACCGACGTGTCCCTGAGCTGGGCGAGAATGGCATCAAGCATGTTGATTTCCTCTCAGCTGATTTGGATAGAACTACCTAGCGGGCGGTGTGCGGCCACCGTCCGTGTAAGCCAAAACTGATGTTGTTTGGGGATAAAGCCCCAGGTAGCTAAGCTACTCGGCGTGCTCCGCGACCCAAGCGGTGAGCTTCTCGGCAATCTCGCCCTTGTTCACGATGTTGGTGATGCCAACAGCGGAGGGAACGCGGGAGTCGGCGGAGAGCTCCTCGGTGAGGTCGCTCATGGTGATGACGAGGTCACCGCTGAAGCCGTTGATGGAGTCGAGGTTGCCGTGCTCGGTCTCGATGGGCAGGCCCTTCTCCTTGATGACCTGGTCGCACTTGATCTTGAGCATCATGGAAGAGCCCATGCCGGCGCGGCAGCAGACGAGAGCGCGATAGTTAGCCATTTTTTACTTCCCTTCCTTAGCGTGGACCATGTCCACGACGTCCTTAGGCGTAGCAGCAGAATCGAGCTGGGCGAAGAAGTCCGGGTCGGAGAGGAGCTCCACGAGGGACTGCAGCGCGCTCAGGTGGGCGTCGCTGTCCTTGGCGGCCAGCGGGAACAGGTACTTCACCGGGTCGTTGGCCTCGGAGCCAAACTCGACCGGCTCGGCAAGGGTCACGATGCCGATGGCGCTCTGGAGCGCACCGCACTCAGGACGAGCGTGCGGCAGTGCCACGTGCTCGGTGAGCACGAAGTAGGGGCCAAGCTCCTCCTTGCCCTTGATGATGTCGGCGACGTAGCCCTCGGTGACGAGCCCGCCATCGACCATCGGCTGGGTGGCCTTGTAGATGGCGTCCTTCCAGTCGGAGGCCTCGACGTTGAGCTGAACCAGGTTCTCGTTCAAAAGATCGCTGAGCATTACTTCACCCGTCTCTCTCACGCGTTCGCTTGCCCCGCCCCCGGGGCCAGCTTTCACATGCCTAAACATGCTTATACGAACGTTACCTCGACAAGTTTTTCACAATTCCGTTGCAGAGCCAACACGATTGGAAAGGTCGTCCGTTCGTATCGCCGAACGCCGTTGAATTAGGTGTCAGCGTAGCGGTTATGGCGGTAAACGGTATTTGGTCAAACGGTCATTATCTGGGCTTTTATGCCGATGCGAACGCGATTTTATGATTGTGTAACCATTAATTAGAGACTCTAATTCGTAGCCAAATTTAGGGTTTCTGGGCAGCGATTATACGCATGCTGATATGGACTTTTATGAGCGTTCTGTCGTAAACTGTTCCCCACTTAGTTCGAAAATAAATCGTGTAACAAGACAGCCTGTTCAATCGTTCGTAAAGGGGATGTAAGCATGCGCAGAAGCGACGCATACGTTGCCGCTAGGCGTGATTCGATCATGGCCATCCTCGAGCGCGAAGGACAGGTGAGCGTCTCTGACCTTGCCGAGAAGTTTGAGGTCTCGGCGCTCACGATCAGGCGCGACCTAGACTGGCTGGAATCCCGCCACGTGCTCTCGCGCCAGCATGGCTCGGCCACGCTGCTCAACCCCCTGGGACGCCCCAGCGGCTCCTCGCGCATCCGGGCCAACCGCGCCATCGCCCGCGAAGCGGCACGCTACGTCAAGGATGGCGACTGTATCTTCATCAACGGCAGCTCAACGGCCCTCAACATCATTGACTACATCACGGCAAGCGACGTAACGGTCGTGACCAACAACTGCAAGGTGCTGCTCATAGGCGAGCACCCCAACGTATCCATCCTGCTCACTGGCGGCGAAATTCGCCCGCCCAAAGCATCCATGGTGGGCGAGCTCGCCATGGACAGCATCCGTGGCGTCAACGCAAAGAAGTGCTTCCTGGGCTGCACGGGCATCAGCGTGGTTTCTGGCCTTACCTCGGCCACCGCACCCGAGCCAGCCGTAAACGCCCTCATGCTCGAGCGTTCGGAGGAGTGCTTCATCGTCGCCGACTCCTCTAAGCTCGGCCTTGCGAGCAGCTTCCCCTTTGGTACGGTCGACGACGTCGACGTTCTCGTGACCGACAACGGGGCCTCACCCGAGCAGATTTCTAGCCTGCTCGCCCACGGCGTCGGCAGCGTCGTGCGCGCCGAGCCCTCGCTCGAGGCAACGCTGTAAACAGGCAAACTCGAGGCGACGCAGCGAGCAGGGAATATTATTCTTCTTCGAAGGCGGCGATCGGCTCCTTGCCGCCGACCACCCAACGGTGGTAGGCGACCACAAAGGGGTCGAGGTTGCCGTCAGACAGCACGGAGTCAACGTTGCCCGTCTCGCACCCGGTGCGCAGATCCTTGACCATCTTGTAGGGATAGAGCACGTAGCTGCGGATTTGGTTGCCAAAGCCAATCTCTGCCTTTGGGCCGCGCAGCTCGTCCAGGGCTTCGGCACGCTTCTGCAGCTCAAGCTCATAGAGCTTGGAGCGCAGGATGCTCATGCAGGTGGCCTTGTTCTGGATTTGGCTGCGCTCGTTCTGGCAGGTGATGACGATGCCGGTGGGAAGGTGCGTCACGCGCACGGCGGAGTCGGTGGTGTTGACTCCCTGGCCGCCGGGGCCGCTGGCGTGATAGACGTCCACGCGGATGTCACCGGGGTCAATCTCGACCTCGATGTCGTCGGGAAGCACGGGCAGCACCTCAACGCCGGCAAAGGTGGTCTGACGGCGCTTCTTGGCATCGGTGGGAGAAATGCGCACAAGACGGTGCACACCTTGCTCGGCACGCAGCATGCCATAGGCGTTCTTGCCCGAGACGGTGATGGTAGCGCGGTCGATACCAATCTGCTCGGCCGCAGGAGCGTCGTTGACCGTGACCTTCCACCCGCGACGATCACAGTAGGACAGGTACATGTGGAAGAGCATGTCGCACCAGTCCTGCGCCTCGAGGCCGCCTTGGCCGGGCGTGATGTTGACGATGGCGTCGCCACCGTCAAACTCACCGGTGAACCAGCTCGAAAGCTCCAACTCGGAAAGCTGCTGCTCCAGCTCATCCGCCCCAGCCTCGCACTCGGCAAGCAGGTCTTCGTCTTCCATCTCGCTACCCAGCTCAAAGGCCGCGCGGGCGTCCTCGAGCTTGGCATGGGCGGCGTCGATGCCGGCCACGTCCTCCTTGGCGCGCGCCAGACGCGCCATGGTCTCGCGAGCGGCGCCGGCGTCGTCCCAAAAGCCTGGCTGGACGCTCTGGCGCTCGAGCTCGGCCACGACGCCGCGACTCTCCTCGGTGTGCAGGTAGCCCTCGACCTGCGCCAGGCGCTCGGCCAGGGCCTCGAGTCTTTCGTTCGAGATGTCAGCCACGATTACTTCCCGTGGCAATTCTTGAACTTCTTGCCGCTGCCGCACGGGCACAGATCGTTGCGACCCACGTTTACGTAGGGGTTGGGATCTTCGGCCTTGCGATAGGTGTGCGGCTTGGCCTCGGAAGCCTTGGGCGAGGGCGCGGCGGCGTCCCTGCGCTCGGCGTGGGCGGCAGCCACGGACTGCTTGGCACGAGCCTGAGCAAACACGGAGGCGCGGGCGCCGGACTCGCCGTCAACCTCGGCGGGGCCGGAGTAGCGGGCGCCCTCGAGCGCAGAGGGCGCGCTCATCTGGGAATTGGCCGCGGGCGCGGTGTTGCGGCGGATGTGAAGCATCGTGCGCAGGAAGTCCTCGTACATGGTGTCAACGAGCATGCTGAAGGCGGCGTAGGCCTCCTGCTTGTACTCCACGAGCGGGTCGCGCTGGCCAAAGCCGCGCAGGCCGATGCCGGTCTTGAGGTAGTCCATCTCCTGGAGGTAGGTCATCCAGCGGGTGTCGATGACGCGCAGCATGACCTGGGAGGAAAGGCGCTGGGTAATCTCGGCGCCGAGGTCGGCGGTGCGCTTGGCGTACAGGTCGGCCACGTACTTGTCGGCAGCGGCCACGACCTCGGAGGTATCGGCCTCCTTGGCAATCTCGGGCATGCCATCGTCGCCGGTGAGCTCCTTGAGCCAGCCGCGCAGGCCCTCGAGGTCCCAATCCTCAACGGCGGTGCCCTCGGGACAGAACTCGCGAACCTCGCGCTCGACGGTGGCGCTCGTGACCTCAGCGATGTGCTCGGTCAGGTCCTTGCCGTCGAGGATCTTGTTGCGCTCCTCGTAGATGACCTGGCGCTGCTGGTTCATGACGTCGTCGTAGTCAAGGACGCTCTTGCGCATGGCGTAGTTGATTTCCTCGACCTTACGCTGAGCACCCTCGATGGCCTTGCTGACCATGCGGGCCTTGAGCGGCATGTCGGGAGGCATGTCGGCCTTCTCCATGAACTGGCCGATCTTGTCCATGCGGTCGGCGCCAAACAGGCGCATGAGGTCGTCCTCGAGCGAGAGGTAGAACTGGGTCTCGCCGGGGTCGCCCTGACGGCCGGAACGGCCTCTCAGCTGGTTGTCGATGCGGCGGCTCTCGTGGCGCTCGGTGCCGATGACGGCCAGG
>CAVJWS010000092.1:0-7407 GCA_963653485.1 Prevotella sp. CAG:279 | reverse complement strand
ACATGACCGGCTTCTCCAAGGAGGAGCTGGCCGAGATGGACGAGGCCTAAGGCTTTGCCCCTCTAGCTAGCACGCGCCCCGCCCGGACTTCCCCCTCCTGTGTCCGGGCGGGGCGACGCATTGGAGGCCATACGGTTTCTCGTCTGGTCTACGCCTCGTGCTTTTATCGCCTGGACTCGGCTTTGTGGTGACGTAAAGCGTGTAGCGTAGGACATATGAGAGGGCGGGCCGTTTGGGCGGCGCCGCGCGAGAGGAGAGCGCATGACGTTGGGAAAGCTGGGCGTGAACGCTCGTAAGGACGGTTTTCTGCTCGATGGGAAGCCCTGGTTCTGGCTTGCCGACACCTGCTGGAGCGCATTTACCAGCATCACGCTGGATGACTGGGACTACTACCTGGCCCGCCGTGCCGAGCAGGGTATGAACGCGCTACAGATAAACACCTTGCCGCAGTGGGACCGCTGTACGCCTGACCTGGGGATTTTGCCTTACGCCAGCACCGACGGCGTGCACTTCGACTGGTCGGCTCCCAATCAGGAGTACTGGAACCGCGCCTGCACGATGTGCGAGATGGCGGTCGCTCGCGGGATCCGCCCGGCGCTGGTCCTTATGTGGTGCAATTACGTGCCCGGTACCTGGGGCTCGTTTATTGCGACCAAGCTCGGCGCGGACGTCATGCCGCGCGAGGAGGCCCGCGCCCACGTCGAGCGCGTGGTGGCCAACCTGGGCGACCTGGACCCGGTCTACGTGGTCACCGGCGACACCGACTTTAAGAGCGATGAGGCCATCGCCTACTACGAGGAGGCCCTGTCTGCTGTCTGCGAGCTTGCGCCCGAGTCGCTACGCTGCATGCACATCAACCGCGGCAACCGCTCGATTCCGGAGCAGTTTGTCGACCGTCTGGACTTCTACATGTTCCAGCCCGGCCACAACTACGAGGGTCAGTATGAGGCTTGGCGCCTGCCGCAGGATCTTCTTGCCAGCTATCCCAAGAAGCCCCTGGTCAACTCCGAGCCGTGCTACGAGCAGATGGGCGCCTCGCGCAACGTCTACTGGCGTTTCTCGGCGCAGGACTGCCGTGCGAGTGCGTGGTCTTCTGTGCTGGCGGGTGCCTCGGCGGGCCTGACCTACGGCGCGCACGGCGTGTGGAACTGGCAGACGTCGCGCTCCACCGGCTCGGCCTTGGGCGAGGGGTTCGACGCGCCGTTCCGCTGGCAGGAGTGCCTGCAGTTCCCTGGCGTGTGGGACTTTGGCTTGGTTCCGCATGTGTTGGCGGGGCTGGGTGTCACCTCTGCCGACGACGCATGCGCGATCGAGCCGGCGCAGGACCTTCTGGACGACGAGCGCGAGGCCATCCGCTGCGCCCGCGTTGGTGAGAAGGTCGTGGTGTACCTGCCGCGTGCGACCAAGGTGCGGCTTAAGCTCGGCAGCGCGGGCACCGTGCGCGCGAAGGCCTTTGACCTGGAGAACAAGCGCGTGGCTTTGCTGCCGGTTGCGTGCGCGGACGGTGCGGTTACGGTGGCGCAGCATCCATTCGAGCACGATGCGTTGCTCATCGTCGAGTAGCTCTGGCCGTTAGGCGCCGGAAGGGAAGAAGGGTCTCATGTCTCGATATGCAACCGTTGTGACCTGCGGCGACTTTGGACCGTGGGTCTCCAAGATAGTGCTCGACCTGCCGTGCGAGGTCTGTGCGACCGAGGTCTTACCGGCGTCGTTCAACGTTTACTGCGCACGGTTCGAGCGTTCGGGTGAGCCGCTCATGCGCAAGGAGCACGGGGCTGAGGAGGCCGTACATTCGGCCGGTTATGTGCCTGTCCTGGCTGCGTACCCCTGTGACGAGCAGGGCACGCGTGCCGAGGCTGGCGCCCATGTAGCTCTCGAGCTACCAGAGGACCGTCTGACCAAGCGAATCGAGGGCGGTGTTCTCGGCTCCCGCTACATCGAGAACCGTTTCCGTGTGACGCAGTTGGTACAGCTCGGCGGTTCGGCCGTGGGCGAACTAGCGGCCGGTGGCGCCACGACGGCCGGCCCGGGTGACGCAGCTGGGGTTGTGGCGGCGGGCACCGTGAGCGGTCTCGTCTTTGATGAAGCTCGCGGGGAGTACGTGCCCGACCTTGCGGGCTGGAGCACCGGCGTGCAGAAGGTGCCGGTTGACGGCATCGCCTTGGAATACGGCTATTTCGAGCCGAGCTTTGAGCCATGCCGCGCGAACCCCTTCGCCGAGCCTGCGGGCGTGCCCGAGAAGGCGCCACTCATCGTTTACCTACATGGCGCCGGCGAGGGCCGTGGACAAACGGTGGGGGAGGGGCCTGCGCGCGCCTATACCGGCAACCGCGTGACTGCGCTTTCGCAGAATCCCATCCAGGGCTACTTTGGCGGGGCGGCGTGGGTGCTCGTTCCTCAGTGCCCCACATTTTGGATGGACAACGGCGTCGAGCAGATGGGCCGTTCCAACCAAAGCGTCTATGTGCGCGCCCTTAAGGCGCTCATCGATGAGTTTGTCGATACCCGAGCTGGCCGTGTGGATACGAGTCGGATCGTTATCGGCGGCCTATCCAACGGCGGCTTTATGGCGTTGCGCATGTGCCGTGACTATCCGGGCTTCTTTGCGGCGGGCGCTCCCTGCTGCGCGCCTTGGTATAGCGCCACGGCCGAGGACGTGGCTGCGATCGCCCGTACCCCGCTGTGGTTCACCCACGCGAAGGGAGACGAGCTTGTCGATCCGCGCGAGACGTCACTGCCTCTGGTGGCGGCGCTCAAGGAGGTTGGCGCCAACGTCCACTGCACGTATTTTCACGGCGTGTGGGATCTGACTGGCCGCTACCGCGAAGCCGATGGCTCTCCGAAGAAGACCTTCAACCACGGCGTGTGGATCCACCAGTTCAATGACTTCTGTCGAACCGATCTCGATGGCTCGAACGTCTTGTTGGACGGCGAACCTGTAGGACTCTGGGAGTGGTGCGCCCGCGTATGAAGGCACGCGTACCACCCATTGAGTGAAATTAGGGACTATCCATTTTTGATGGCGTACGTTATGCGCGGTGGCGAAAGTGGCGAGGCGCCACATGCGATGACAGATGATTGAACGACTCGTTTGGTACATTTGAGCTGCGGTAACGCGAGGCTGGCGCTTGGGCGGGACAAGCGCGGCCTTAGCAGTAGAACGTTACGGTCTCTGTAAGGAAGAACGCTTTCCACTTCTCGATAATGAGGGCGTGCTGAGCTGCGATGATCTCACAGAGATCATCGAGGGCTTGTTTGGGAATTCGCGCCCCGTTGTTCGCGACGACGCAGCCGCCTCGCTTGGTCAGCCAGATTTTTGTTGAGTGATCCGACGGCATGCCTTTGCAGACGTGAACATGGATGGGCTCACCGGCCTCATTTGACCAAAAGAAGACTCTGTAGCCACCTACGAGGAAGAGGCTAGGCAACCTTAGCACCTCCCGATGCTGCAAAACGGAAGAGCAGGTGAGCATTGTTCTGGAGGAAGTTCTCGAAGGTGGCCTTCTCCGTATCAGAAAAGTGGCCCTCCCAGTCCGTCCATGTGTAGGAGGGCAGCTCGCAGCGGGCTGAATCAAAGCCGTCCTTTGTGGGGCGCTCAAAGTGAACGAGGACCTTGGCGTCCTTGCCGTCCTCGATCAGCTCGGAGTGAACGACCTCGGTGCCGTCTTCGAATGTCATGTAGGGATACATCATGGCTGCAACCTCCAATCTTTACCAGCGATTATACCAACGGCCGCTTGGTTTCCAATAAGCGAGGACCCCGCCCTTGCGGCTCAAGACGAGTCCCAAGTGTGGTCACAAGGCAACGTCTTGGACCCATTGAGTGAAATTGACGCATGTGACAATTTCACTCAATGGAGTGTTGGCCGCTGGTTGTTGTTGACGATTGTTCACCCCGTGGCCGGCCTGCTTCACAGAATGGGCCGGCGGCCTCTTCTGCTCACAGGCGTATGACGGAGTCTGCGACCTCGTCGAAGAGGCATTCGTGGTCAATGACGATTACCAGCTTGTCTTGTGCCAGGGTTGCGAGCAGCTTAACGAGGCTGTTCTTTGACGCTATGTCCAGGCCGCTTGCGGGCTCGTCAAACAGCAGTATTGAGGCTCCGCGAACGATTGCTCGTGCGATGGCGACCTTCTGCCGTTCGCCACCCGAGAGTTTTGAAGCCAATGGGCCAACCTCAGTTTGGTCGCCCTGCGGCAGCCTGGCTATGACCTCGTCCAGTCCCGAGAGACGGACGGCGGCTTCGTAGTCCTGCTTGCCCAGGCCCTCGACTCCAAACGTCACGTTTTCCCTAATGCTGGCGTTCAGGAGGAAGGGGTGCTGGGAAACCACCGAGCAGTGCGCCCGCCACGAATCTGGCGAAATCGATTCGAGCGGCGTGCCGTCGACGAGGACCTGCCCCGTCCAACCCGTCGCGGTGCCCAGGAGCACCCTGGCGAGGGTGGTCTTGCCGCTGCCGTTGCTCCCCTTAACCAGAACGAGGGAAGGCCGCGTCAGGGTGGCGTTCAAGCCGTTAAACAGCGTCCTGTCTCCGCCGTCGTACTTGAAGCTAAGGTCCCGTATTTCAATCTTGCTCGGCTCCGTCTCAAGCCTGATGCGCGAGTCTTGGCCGGAAGAGACCGGAGGGAACGTCTCGGCGATTCTTCCAAGCGCGGCGAAGGCCGGCTGTATGGAGATGGCGACGGAGACTGCGACCAGGAACGGGCTGTAGAGATACGAGGCGTACTGCACGGACGCCACGATTTGACCTAGCGACAGCGCGGAGGTGGACATGAGCAGCCCGCATACGACATAGACCAGGGCCGCCGAGGCCGTCGTCAGCACCTTCATGCCCTCTCCGGTCATGGCGGCGAGAACGGTTTGCCGAATCGCCTTGTCCCTGAACAGCCTGTTCGCCCGGCCAATGCGTTTTGTGCCGTAGGAGGAAGAAGCGTTTGCCCTCGTTTCTTCCCTGCTGGCCACGGCCTCCGTCGTTCGTCCGGCGAGCTGGGCCCCGGCCTCGAGCGCCTCGGCCATCGCCGTCCGATACTTCCTGACGGAAGCGACGGCATATGCTGCGTACAACGGAATCGGGGGCGCCGCAAAGGCCAATATGCGCAGGTCAACGGAGGCGATGAGCGAGACCGCAACGGCAGCCTGCAAGATGCTGCTCAAAAAGGTGAAGCTCGTCTGTGAAAACAGCGATGAGACGTTGCTCGCCTCGTTGATTCGCGACGCGATGTAGGCGTCGTCTTTGTCCGAGAGCCACTCCGCTGGCATCGTCAGCGCCCGAGATACCAGCGTCTCCCGCAGGTCTGAGACTATGCCCTGGCCGAGATTCGCGAGCAGCTTCGTCGCGCCAACCGAAAGCCCGGACTGGGCGGCAGTTACGGCGACGAGCAAGAGCGCGAGCGCTATGACCGCGCCGAGGTTTGCGGCAGCAAACCCGTCATCGATGATCAGCTGGGTGATGAGCGCAGGAAGTACGGTGAGCGCCGAATGGCAGAGCAGCAGCGCGCACGCCGCACAGAGCTTGCCTTTGCCGTGCAAGACGAACGGAGCCAGGATGCGCAAGGAATCGCTCTTCTTGCCACCATGCGAACACATGCTTGACCGCCTCGAATCCATCACCTGTCCCTTAATTACCCTACATACTAGCGAGATAACGGGAACGTGGGGTAACTAATTGGAGTTCATGGCTGCAACCTCAAGTCCGTGTAATGGGACGTTGGGTTCAAGGCCCTACGGCGTCATTCGACTAGATTCGTGAGGCGTAATTAGAGCGCTGGTCAAAGGCGCGATAGATAACCACGCTGTCCCCATCAACGCGATAAACCGCTATGTAATTTCCGGACAGGAGCTTCCTAAAGCCCCGACGAGCAAGGGCCGCATCGTCATGAACGGGGCCAAGGAGGGGAAACGATTCAAGATTGGCCGCTGCCTTAAAGATGAGCTCCGACGGTTCTGAGCCGGTTCCGCCGGCATGTTCATAGCGTTCGTTTAGAAGCTGAAGGTCATTGATTGCCGGCTCGGAGAACTCAACCTTCATGAGGCCTGTGCCACCTTCTTGCCGGCGGCAAGAATCGCGCGCGCCTCTTCCAGTCCGTAGGTTCTGCCGCCTCGATTGAGCTCGGCCTCGGCTTCGAGAACCTTGGCGCGCTCGTCGAGCATTTTCTCGCGAGCGAGGTAGGCCTCCTGGCTTAGCAGAACGACGTCCTCGGCGCCATTTTTTGTAATAAAGATTGGCTCGCCGGTGGCGTGGGCCTCCGCTGTTACAGAGGAGTAGTCGTTACGAAGGGTCTTCGACGAAATGATGCGCATATCGCTCCATCCGTTGCTATATCGTGCCTAAATAATAACACGCCATTGGAGGATAGCGTTCAGAGGACTGCCTTCATGGCGGCTTCGATGGTAGCGGTTTGCCCATATGGACCGTTGCGGCGGCAAGGGAGCGCCGTTGGTTGGGGCCTTATGTGCCACACTGGTGGCACGCGGTATATTCGCATCGTGACTGGCATTTGAACGAAGGAGGCTTGTCGTATGCAGTATGAGATCAAGGGCAATCCGTTTGGCGTGGCAATCTGCCACCTGGCGTCGGGCGAGGCCATGAAGAACGAGGCGGGCTCGATGGTGTGGATGAGCCCCAACATGCAGATGTCCACCAACGGCGGTGGCGGCATCGGCAAGGCCTTTGGCAGGTTCTTCTCCGGCGAGTCGGTGTTCCAGAACGTCTATACCGCCCAGGGCGGCAACGGCCTCATTGCCTTTGCGGCGAGCTTCCCGGGCGAGGTCCGCGCAATCGAGATCACGCCTGACCGTCCGCTCGTCGTGCAGAAGACGGCCTTCCTTGCCTCCGAGATGGGAGTGGACTTCTCGGTCTATTTCAACCACAAGGCCTCGGGCGGCCTCTTTGGCGGCGAGGGCTTCATCATGCAGAAGCTCTCGGGCTCCGGCGTGGCGTTCGTGGAGCTCGACGGTTCCATCGTTGAGTACGAGCTTGGCGCGGGCCAGCAGATGATCGTTGACACGGGCAACCTCGCCATGTGCGACGCGACGGTGCAGATTGAGGCCAAGACCATCAAGGGCGTCAAGAACGTGCTGTTTGGCGGCGAGGGCCTGTTCAACACGGTGCTGACCGGCCCCGGCCGCATCTGGCTGCAGACCATGCCCATCTCCAACTTTGCCGCCGTCCTCGCGCCCAAGATTGACGCGCTAATTGGCGGGGGCAGCAAGTAGGACAGCTACTTGGCACCAAATGGCTAAAACGAGGCCGCGGCGGAAACGGTTGCGTCTCCGCCGCGGCCAATTTGTGCGTCTCGGGCGCCTTTGCTTGCGCTATTCCGGCCAGACGAACTCGGCTCGGCCGGCCTCCCCGCCGTCGATGAGGAGGTTCTGCCCGGTCATGAAGCGGTTCGTGACCGCCACGA
>CAVJWS010000091.1:0-7671 GCA_963653485.1 Prevotella sp. CAG:279 | reverse complement strand
AGGAGGTCTGCGGCGAGCTGCTCCCCTACATGATCCACGGCACCGGCGACCTGTTCGCCAGCGGCCTCACCGCGGCCGTCTTCGCCGGCAAGGCCCTCATCGACGCGGTGGACTTTGCCAGCACGCTCGTGCGCGACGCCATGAAGATCACCCCGGCCCAACCCGACTGGGAGATGCGCGGCGTGAGCTTCGAGTCCATCCTCGGCGAGGTCACCGCCCTGCTGGGGTAGACGAGCCGCCGCCGAGGGTGGCGCCACTGGGCCTTGCGCTGCCGGACAACTCGCCGTTGGGCGAGCGACCCTCCTTACGCTGCCCAATGCCTAGCGCTGACAAATAGAGAACGAGAGCCGCCTGGGAAAACTCCCGGGCGGCTCTTTTTTGTCTCTCGTTGCGTCGTGAAGTTGCGTTGTGAGCCCAGCGGTGGACTACGTTTTCATCATTCGTAGCCCGTCGCAGGCAGACCCCTAGTTGGAAGCGGCCTCGGCCTCCGCGACATCCTCTTCGGTGGCGTTGTCGCTGGCCGTAGCGTCGTCGGAACCGTCGCCGCCATCGCCCTCAGCTGCGGCGTCGCCCTCGGGCGACTCGGTCGCGGCGTCGGTGGCAGCCGCGTCTGTCGTGGCGGCGTCGGTCGTGGCGGCGGTGCCAAGCACGGCGCTGAGCAGGTTGCCCTGGACCGTCACCTTGTCACGCAGGTTCTCGGCGGCCTGCTCGTCCAGGCCCGTGATCATGCAGTTGAAGTTGAAGCCGCCGTTGTTGGAGCTGGACTTGGTCCAGATAAAGGTGGCAAAGCGCTTCATGCCGCCCTTGGGCTTGAGGAAGCCGAAGAACTCTGACTGCATGAACTTGCCGTCCTCGTCCATGTGGACGTCGACGTGGTAGACCACCTGCGTGATGTTGGGGTTGAGCAGCGCGTTGACGGAAAGGGCCGCGGCCTGGATCTGGGAGCCGGCCAGGCACTCGAGCTCGTCGGCGCTGGCGGTGTCCACGACGGTGACCTCGATCCGGCCGCTCTGCTCATTGGCCTCGAGCACGGTGAAGTCCTCGGGGAACTGGGTGAAGCCGTCGCCCCACTCAACGCCGTTGCGGAGTGCCGAGGAGACGGAGGCGTTGTCCACCTTGTTGGCGAGCTGGGCGGTGCCGGCTCGGCGGATGACGCCGCAGGACACCTGGGCGATGATGACGACGGCCAGAAGCAGGCCCACGACGACGATGGCGGCGTGCGTCATCGTCTTGCCGACGTTGGAGCCGCTGGGGTCTTCGCCCGAAAGCGGGTCTACGTCTACGCCGGCCTTCTTGTTTCGGCGGCGGGCGCGCTCCTTGCGCGCCTTGGAGGCGTTGGTGTGGCCCGTCTCGTCAACGTCTGCAAAAAGGGCCTCTACCTCGTCGAGCGTCAGCTCGTCAGTCTTCTTGTCCTTCTTCGCCATCTCTTCTTCTTCCGCGGTTTCAAAAGCGCCCGGAGTGCGCGAGCAAGCTGCACGTAAGTATAGGTAGGGCCGCGCCTAACCTGCGCAAACTCCCCTCAAGCTACATATGCTCGAATTACGGCCAAATGTCCGGTACTAGGCGCGCGGTGCAGGGCGCCGATGGGTTTTTCGGGTGAGGCGAACTCGATGGCGGGACGGCGGAACGACGGCCGCCCGTCCAGCCGCATCCCCAGCCCCGGCAACCGGCCTCGCCAAGCGTCCCGCTTCCCTTGCACGCGGCCTCGCCAAGCTCGCTCGTGCGCCGTGTTTTCCGCGGCTCTTTCCTACTCCTTGGAGCTGCCGAACTGCATCTTGTAGTAGCTGGCGTAGGTGCCGCCCAGGGCGAGGAGCTGCTCGTGGGTGCCGCGCTCCACCACACGGCCCTCGTCCACGGTGACGATCTCGTCGGCGTCTCGGATGGTGGAGAGGCGATGCGCGATCACGAGCGTGGTGCGCCCGGCCGAGAGGCGCGCGAGCGACTCCTGCACGGCATGCTCGCTCTCGTTGTCAAGCGCGCTCGTGGCCTCGTCCAGCACGAGGATCTTGGGGTCCTTGAGGAAGACGCGCGCGATGGCGATGCGCTGCTTCTGGCCGCCGGAGAGACGAGCTCCTCGCTCGCCCACCTGCGTGTCGTAGCCATCTGGCAGGCCCTGGATGAAGGCATCGATGTTGGCAAGCCGCGCCGCCTCGCGAATGTCGTCCGTACTCGCGCCGGGCCGGCCGTAGGCGATGTTGTCGGCGATGGTGCCGTCAAAGAGGTAGACGTCCTGCTGCACGATGCCGACGGCCTCGCGCAGGCTCTTCTGGGTGACGCTTCTCACGTCCTGTCCGTCGATGCTGACGCTACCGGCCGCCACGTCATAGAAGCGCGGCAACAAGCTGCAGGTGGTGGACTTGCCGCCACCCGAAGGACCCACCAGCGCGATGGTCTTTCCGGGGGCGATATCGAGGTCGAGGCCACGAATGACCGGTTCGGCGCCCTCGTAGGCAAAGCGCACGCCCTCGTAGACGACGTGGCCCTCGCTCACCTCGATCGGGAGGGCACCCGGCGCGTCGATGACGTCGGGGGTGGCCTCCACCATCTCGACGAAACGCTTGAAGCCGGCAATGGCCTTCTGGAAGGTCTCGGTGAAGTTGAGGATGTTCTCGATGGGCGTGGTGAGCATGGAGATGTAGAGCGCGTAGGTGGCGAGGTCTGCCGCCTGCATCTGGCCCTGGGCGATGAGCCAGCCACCAAAGACGAGCACGAGGGTGTTGAGCGCCCCCATCATGCCCGAGATGGATGCCTGGTAGGTGCCCATGGCCCGGTACATGTTGGTCTTGGAGACGAGGTAGGCGTCGTTGCAGGAGCAAAACTTTGCGCGCTCGGTGTCCTCGGCCGCAAAGCCCTTCACCACGCGGATGCCCGCGAGGCTGTCCTCCACCTGGGAGTTCACGTTGGAGATGCCCACGCGGTTCTCGGTGAAGACGGCCTTCATGCGCACGTTGGCCCAAGCGTTGTAGGCCACGAGCGCGGCGGTGATGAGGGCGAGCACGCAGGTGAGCGGCGCGTTGATGGTGCCAAGGATGACGAAGGCGCCAACCACCTCCACCAGGCCGATGAGCAGAAACTCAGGGCCATGGTGGGCCGCCTCGCTGATATCGAAGAGGTCGGAGACCAAACGGCTCATGAGGTCGCCGCTCTTGTTCTTGTCAAAGAAGCTGAAGCTCATGCGCTCGTAGGCGTCAAAGAGGTCCTCGCGCATGCGGCTCTCCATGCGGGCGCCCATGACATGTCCCCAGAAGCCGATGAAGTACTTGCAGCCAAAGCGCAGCACGTAGAGGCAGACGAGACCCGCCGCATAGAGCCACAGGGCGGAGAGGATCGCGTCCGGCCCCTGGGTGAACAGCCCCTTGGAAGCCCCGCGCAGGATCTGGGGGAAGGCCAGGTCGATGCCGGCGATGGCCACCGAGCAGACGAGGTCGGCCACGAACAGGTGGGTCTCTCCCGCGTAGTAGGCCAGGAACTTGGAGAACACGCTGGCGTCGCGGCCGGCGGCGGCAGGTACCTCGTCGGTACAGGACGCGGCAGGCGCAGCGGTGGATTCTTCGGCGTGGCGCGCCATGGGCTCGGGAGCGGGCGCCGCCTCGGCGGCCTGCGCGCCGGTGGCTTTCTCGCTAGCCACGTCCTTCACGGCGTTGCCCTCTCCCCCATCGGCGCAGCTAGTTTGCCCGTCCTTGCGCCGGGCCTTCTCGTCTGCCTTTTGCATCGGCTATTCCTCTTCCGGCGAGTCCGGCGTGAGCCTATGGGCCACGGCGTCGCAGATGAGGGCGCCCACGACGGTCTTGGCGTCCTCCACGCGGCCGTCGAGCACGGCGTCGATGAACTGCGGGAGCTCCACCATGTCGACGTTGATGAACTCGTCGTCATCCGGGTCGCTCTTGGAGAAGGTGAGGCCGGTGGCCATGTAGAGGTGGATTATCTCGTCGCAGAAGCCAACGGTGCTGGCGATGGAGGTGAGGTAGGCCATCTTCTTGGCCGTGAAGCCCGTCTCCTCGAGCAGCTCGCGGTGGGCGGCCTCGAGCGGGTCCTCGCCCCCGTCGAGCTTGCCGGCCGGAATCTCGACCGTCACGCGACCGAGCGCGGTGCGGTACTGGCGAACCAGGCAGATGCGGCCGTCGTCGGTGAGGGCCACCACGCCCACGCCGCCGTTATGGCGAATGACGTCGCGCACGGCCTCACGGCCGTCGGGCAGCTGCACATGCAGGCGGTTCGTCGAGAAGATCTTTCCGCGCCACATGGTCTCCTCGGAAAGCGGGGTCTCGGCCAGCTGGGCATCGCGCGGGTCCTCCTCGCCCTGGACGAAGTCGCGGGTCATGGGCTCGCCGGACTTGTGCATATGCGTGCGGCGGGCCGAGTCGTAGGTAAAGGCCTCGACCGTGTTGAGCAAGTCGGCCGTCTCTTTCTCTGCCATGGATTAGACCTCCCAGGCGCTGCGGCCGCGAAGGGCGCGCGCGCCGATGTCATGACGAAGGGTCTTGCCCTCGAAGTTGATGAGCTCGCAGGCGCGGTAGGCCTGCTCGCGTGCCGCCTCGAAGCTGCCCGCCACGGCCGTGACGTTGAGCACGCGGCCGCCGTTGGTGACGAGCTCGCCGCCTACGAGCTTGGTGCCGGCGTGGTAGACCGTGACGCCCTCGAGCTTCTCGGCCTCCTCGATGCCGCTGATGGGCTTGCCCTTGGCGTAGGAGCCGGGGTAGCCGGCGCTGGTGAGCACCACGCTCACGGCCCAGTCGTCGTCCCAAGAGACGTCGGCGCCGTCCAGCGTGCCGTTGTCGCAGCGGCAGAAGACGTCCACGAGGTCGGCCTTCATGCGCGGCAGGACGACCTGGGTCTCGGGGTCGCCGAAGCGGGCGTTGAACTCGAGGACCTTGGGGCCGTCCTTGGTGAGCATGAAGCCGCCGTAGAGGCAGCCGGAATAGGTGATGCCGTCGGCCTTGAGCTGGGCCACGACCTTGCGCTCAATCTCGACCATGGCCTCGTGCTCCTCGGGAGTGACGAAGGGCACCGGCGAGTAGACGCCCATGCCGCCCGTGTTGGGGCCGAGGTCACCCTCGAGGGCGCGCTTGTGGTCCTGCGAGCTGGCGAGCGGCACCACGGTGGTGCCGTCGGTGAGGGCCAGAAGCGAGCACTCCGGGCCCTTGAGCATCTCCTCCACCACCACGGTGGCGCCCGCCTCGCCAAAGGCGCCGGAGAAGCACTCGCGCACGCCGGCCAGGGCCTCCTCGGTGGTCTGGGCCACGATCACGCCCTTGCCGGCGGCCAGGCCGTCTGCCTTGACCACGCAGGGGCCGGCGAGCTCGCGCACGTAGGCCTCGGCGGACGGGGCGTCGGTGAAGCTCTGGTAGCGGGCCGTGGGAACGCCGGCGCGCTCCATGACCTGCTTGGCAAAGACCTTGGAGCCCTCCATCTGGGCGGCCTGGCCGCTCGGGCCAAAGCAGGCGATGCCACGGGCGCGGACGGCGTCGGCGACGCCGGCCACGAGCGGGGCCTCCGGACCGATCACCACAAGGCCGATGCCGTTTTTCTCGGCAAACTCGGCCACCTGCTCGGGGTTGTCCTGGTCGATGTCGGCGAAGGTTGCCTCGGCGAGGATGCCGCCGTTGCCGGGCGCGGCCCAGATCTTGCCGGCACGTGGGCTCTCAGCGAGCTTGCGAAGCAGGGCGTGCTCGCGCCCGCCGGCGCCTAGAAGCAGAATGTCGATCGTCTCAGCAGCGACCATGGAGGCTCCTCTTCTCTTTGCGCGGCAACCCGCGCGCGACTCAACTTTTCTATCGTAACGCGAACGGCCGGGGTCATGCCCCGGCCGCAGATGGCGTCATCTCGTTGTTACCAAGCCCCTATCCCTTGTACAGCAGCTCGGTGGGCACGCAGGCAAAGCCGACGAGGCCGGAGCCGGTGTGGGTGGCGATGACGGGGCCGGCATTGTAGGTGGCGACGAGGTCAACCTCGATGCCGCGCTTGGCGGCGATGTCGAGGAACTCACGGCAGCCTTCCTCGTTGCGGACGGTGAGCATCGTGGCCGTGAGCGGCGTGTCGGTGCCGTACTTGGCCTCCACCAGCTTGGCCTGGGCCTGGAAGGCGCGCTGCATGCCACGGCCCTTGCCGGCGGTGTCGAGCGAGCCGTCGTCCTGCACGGCCAGCACGGCCTTGATGTTGAGCACGGCGCTCATGAGACCCTTGGCCTTGGAGCAGCGACCGTTCTTGACGATGTTCTCGAGCGTGTCGAGGGTGAAGACCAGGTAGGAATTGGCACGCAGGCGCTCGAGGTGGGCGACCGTCGCCTCAAGCGTCTCGCCGGCGTCGCGCATGCGGCAGGCTTGCTTCACGAGCATGCCGTGCATCATCGTGGCCGTCTTGGACTCCCACACGCGCACGGGCACCGGCGACCCCTCGGCGGCGAGCTCGGCGGAGTTGGCCGTGCCGGAGAGCGCGGTGGCGATGTGGATGGAGAGGATCTGTTTGGCGCCGGCAGCGGCCACCTTCTCGTAGGCGGTGGCAAAGGCGCTCGGAGAGGGCTGCGAGCTGTGCGGCAGCTCCTCGGCTTCGGCCATCTTGTCATAGAACTGCTCGGGCGTGAGCTCAATTTGGTCAAGGTAGCAGCCGTCGCCCACGAAGACGTGCAGGGGGACCATCTCGACGCCAAGGGAGCCAAGCTCCTCGAGCGGGATGTCGCAGGTGCTGTCGGTCACGATTTCAAACTGGTGCTCCATGGTTTTGGCTCCCTTCCCTTCGCCTAGGCGAACTCCCTATTCGCGGCGGGGCCGATGCCGCATCGTGGTCTTGCATGTGCCGGCGCGTGGCGCCGTGGATTTTTCCAACACGGGCGTCTGGCTTTGCTGATACGGACAACCCGGGGTTTTGCGGTGCGGACGCATTTGCATGCCTCCCGCCCGCGGCCACGGCGTCCACCTTTGTCCGCAACGCCTTGTCCGTGCACGGCGCCTTGGCCGTTCACGCAGGCAGACGCCCCAGCCTCAAGGCTTTACATAAGAAAAAGGGCCCCGGCTCGCTGCCGGGGCCCTGCAGGCTACTTCCAGTGGCGGTTGATCGTCTGCTCGCGGTCGGGGCCCACGGCGATGAGCGAGACCCTGACGCCCGAAAGCTGCTCGATGAGGTCGATGTAGTCCTTGGCCTCACGCGGCAGGTCGTAGAAGCTGCGGCAGCCGGTGATGTCTTCCTTCCAGCCGGGCACCTCGATGTACTTGGGCTTGGCGTGGTAGAAGATGCTCTGGTGCTCGGGCACCGTGGTGTACTCCACGCCGTCGCACTCGTAGGCGGTGCAGATCTTGATGGTGTCGAGGCCCGTGAGGACGTCGAGCTTGGTAATGGCGAGGTCGGTGAGGCCGTTCACGCGGGCGGCGTAGTTCACCACCACGGCGTCATACCAACCGCAGCGGCGCTTGCGGCCGGTGGTCACGCCGTACTCGTGGCCGGTCTCGAGCAGGAACTTGCCCACGCCGTCTTCCTCGGAGAGCTCGGTGGGGAAGGGGCCGGAGCCAACGCGCGTGAGGTAGGCCTTGGCAATGCCGAGCACGCGGTCGATGTTGGTGGGGCCAACGCCCGAGCCGGTGACGGCGCCGCCGGCGGTGCAGTTGGAGGAGGTCACGAAGGGGTAGGTGCCGTGGTCGATGTCGAGCATCGTGGCCTGGGCGCCCTCGAACAGGATGT
>CAVJWS010000090.1:0-7672 GCA_963653485.1 Prevotella sp. CAG:279 | reverse complement strand
CGCTTCCGAGGTAACGGAGTCCGAGCGCAAGACGGTTGCTGACCTTCTGGACATCCTCAAGCGGATTTACCTTGTGGACGAGGTTCCGGGCTGGGTTCCGGCCTCCCGTTCCCCAAAGAGGATGCGCATCAAGCCCAAGCGCTACTTTGCCGACCCGTCCCTGCCCGTGGCTCTGCTCGGCCTTTCCCCCGAAGCGCTGCTCCAAGATTGGCAGACGTTTGGCCTCGCGTTCGAGAATCTCGTGATGAGGGACCTGGACGTCTATGCTCGCGCGCTGGACTACACGTCTGCCAGCCCGCTGCGCTACTACCGTGATGACTCCGGCCTTGAGGCGGACGCCATCATCGAGCGGCCGGACGGTTCCTGGGCCGCCATCGAGGTCAAGGTGAGTCTCGAAAAGGTTGACGAGGCGGCGGCGAGCCTGCTTCGGCTAAAGAAGAAGGTCTGCGGCAGCGAGCCCGCCCGCACGCCTGAGCCTGCGTTTCTCGCCGTGGTCACGGCCATGGGCGAGGTGGCCTACCGCCGTAAGGACGGCGTCTACGTCATCCCCATTCGGGCGTTGGGCGCGTAGGGAGGTTAAGCCGGGCTTGCCGTTTGGGTCGCGTTGCCCTTCCCTTGGTTCAGTACAATTGTTGAAGAAGCCAGTGGCGAGGAGGGCCCTATGAGCATCTACAAGCGCGTTTTGACCGCGACGGTCGTCCTGTTTGCGGCGCTGTTCCTGGCGCCGGCCGTGGCCAACGCGGAAGCCGTTTCTGTTCCGATTGACGCCGCGCACTTCCCGGACAAGAATTTCAGGAGCTTCGTCGCGACGAACTATGACGCCAATGAGGATGGCAAGCTGAGCGCCGAGGAAATCATCGATGTCACGGAGATGGACTGCCAGCAGCAGAATATCGGCGACCTGGACGGCATCCAGTACTTTACGGCCCTGGAGACCTTGGAGTGCAGCTACAACGACCTCACCTCGCTTGACGTGAGCGAGAACGCCTTGCTCGTCTCCCTTTCGAGCGCCGCCAACAGCCTGACCTCGCTCGACGTGTCCGGCAACGCGAACTTGGAAGAGCTGTACGTTGACGACAACCCGCTCGCCTCGCTTACTCTGTCTGGTAATGCCAAGCTGACCCGCTTCTCGTGCCTTAGTTGCGGCCTTTCCTCGCTGGACGTGAGCGATAATTCTGAGCTTGCATGGCTGAACTGCGGGAAGAATGCGCTGGCCTCTCTTGACGTGAGCAAGAACTCAAAGCTCAAATACCTCTATTGCGCCGACAACAAGCTCACCACGTTGCGCCTTGGGAGCAACGAGGTTTTGGACGAGCTGAGCTGCGCGCGCAGCCAACTCGTGGCGCTTGACCTCAGCGGTTGCCCGGCGTTGAACGACCTTGATTGCAGCGAAAACCAGCTGCGGGATTTGGACGTGAGCCACAACGCCGCCCTTGAGTGGTTCTATTGCGACGGCAACCAGCTGGCTTCGCTCAACCTGGCTAATAACCCGGGACTTATCGAGCTGGTCTGCAGCGACAACCACCTGGCGGACCTCAATCTGAGCGCTTGTCCCGAGCTCAGCACCTTTGCGTGCAACAATAACCGGCTGACGTCCCTTGATTTGAGCGGCAACTCCAAGCTCGGGTCTGTCGAGTGCGCCAACAACCTCTTGGCCTCGCTTTGCCTGGGCGCTGGTTCCGAGCTCTACTCCCTCGACTGCAACGATAACCAGCTGACGTCCCTTGACTTGAGCGGCTGCCCTGAGCTCCTGGAGCTTGCTTGCAGCAACAACCTTCTGACCTCTCTCGACTTGAGCAAGACCCCCGACCTTGCCGCCTTGGAGTGCGAGGGCTGCTCGCGCCTGATCGGCGTGGACGCCGCGCGCGGCTTTGACCTCTCCACGCTGCCGGGCTTTGACGTTACCAAGGCGAGCAACTGGACCGGCGGCAGCGTGAACGGCACCATCCTGACGGTCGCCGAGGACGCGGATGCCGTCACCTACGCCTACGATTGCGGCGACGACGGCGACCCCGTCACCTTCACCCTGCAGGTCGGCTACGTCGTGTCGTTCGACGTCGCTGGCGGCAGCGAGGTCGAGTCCCAGACGGTGGCCAAGGGCGGCATGGCCGCCAAGCCCGCCAATCCCACCAAGGACAAGTGCGCCTTCGCCGGCTGGTACGCCGACGCTGCCTTCACGCAGGCCTACGACTTCTCCGCCCCCGTCACCAAGGCCACGACCGTCTACGTCAAGTGGACGCCTGTCGAGGACAAGGGCAAAGGCGAGGACAAGAAGAAGGACGAACCCGGCAAGGGCGACGCGGACGAGGACAAGGCCAACAAGGGCGACGAATCCGGCAAGGGCAAGAAGCCCGGCGCGGCCATCCCCCAGACGGGCGACGACTCCCAGCAGATGATCGGCATCATTGGCGTCGTGGCCTTTGTGGTCATCGCCATCGGCGTCCTGTTGCACCGCCGCAGTAAGTAACTCTCCCTGCCGCTACTGAGCGAACAAGATTTAACCTAAAAATACCTTGTGCTAATCTCGTATAAGCACAAGGTATTTTTAGGTTAAGAATGGGCTGTAATTTGAAGACTGCTACGCCGCGCCCGGTTAAGCGGGCCCAGAGGGACATCGCCGCCAACCTGGACTTGGCGCGCCGCCAGCAGCGCATCGCCGTCTCGGTCTTGGCTGACCGCACGGCCATCTCAGAGCCAACCATCTCCAAGCTGCTCAACAAGGGCGAGGGTTCGCTCGAGACCTTCCTGCGCGTCTCCATGACGCTCGGTCTGCTCGACGGCGTCGTGTCCGCCACCGACCCCCTCACCACGCCCCTCGGCCGAGTCCTTGCCGAGGAGGACATCCCCCAGAGGGTGAGGTACTAGCTATGGCAAAAAGGCGCATATATGTGACCGTCCAGCTCGATGGCGTGGACGTGAACTGTGGCACGTTGGACCACAACGTCCGCAACAATCGCGAGTCCGTGACGTTTTCCTATGAGGCCAGCTACCTCGAGAACCCCGAGGCGTTCCCCCTGAGCCCCGACATGCCGCTTGGCGCCGGATCCTTCCATTCCGCCGGCATGGAGCAGCTCCGCGCGTTTGGCGATTGCATGCCCGACCGCTGGGGTCGCAACCTCATGAAGCGAGAAGAGGCACGCTTGGCCGCCGAACAGGGGAGGGCCGCCCGAACGCTCTTTGAGCTCGACCTGCTCTGCGGCGTTAATGACGCCCAGCGTCAGGGAGCCATACGTCTTTGGGACGAAGACGGCAACGTGCTCGCGCCCGTGGGCGAAGGGGTTCCGCGCGAAGTTAACCTTCCCGCCCTACTCGACGCCGCCGACCTTGCCGCGCAAGATCTTACGGCCGACGTCCACGACCTGTTTGCCGCGGGCTCGAGCCTGGGCGGGGCCAGGCCCAAGGCGTCCGTTTGCGATGCAGAGGGGCGGCTCTACATCGCCAAGTTCCCCAAGAAGGACGAGTCGAGGCTCGATGACGTCTGCGCTTGGGAGAAGGTCGCGCTCGACCTCTTCTCCGCCTGCGGGCTCGAGGTGGCCGAGTCGCGTCTGCTGAGGATCGCTGGCCGCTCGGTGCTGTTGGTCTCGCGCTTCGACCGTCAGGGTGAGCTGCGCGTTCCTTACCTCAGCGGCCTTTCCGCAATCGGCGGGCGCGATGGCGAGGAAGGCTACTCCTACCTCGACCTGCTTGATTTTCTGTCGGTTCAAGGCGAGGAGGCGAGACAAGACAAGGCCAAGCTTTGGCGGCATGCCATGTTGAGCGCTGCCATCGGCAACACGGACAATCACATGCGCAACTTTGGCTTCTTGAGGACGAGGAGGGGTTGGCGTCTCTCGCCATTCTTCGACGTGAACCCGACCCGCCTTGAGGGAACCGATCGCTTTGCCGTGGGCGTTGCCGACGACGGCTCGCCGCATAGCGTAGCTGCCTGCATGGAGCTTGCCGGCCTTTACGACGTTGAGCCTGGGGATGCCCGCGCCTTCGCCGCCAAGGCCGCCGAGGAGATTTCCCGCTGGCAGAGGCTCGCCGCTTCCGCCGGCATACAAGAGGCGTCCATGGAAGCCATGCGTCCCCGCATGGAATACGCCCAGGCTTCGCTTGAGAGCGTTATCTAGCACGAGAGGCGTCACCGTCGCTTGTGGCGGGCTACGGGTGGCGCAGACGTAACCGTATGTTGGGATGATGTCCCTGTGGCGGGCTACTGAGGTCGCTTGCGTATGCGTTGTTGGAACGGAGGTCCTGCGGCGGGCTACGGATGAAGCGGGCGTATCTGGTTGCTGGGGTGCCGTGCCTACGACAGTCTACGGATGAAGCGGGCGCATCTGGTTGCTGGGGCGCCGTACCTACGACAGGCTACGGATTACGCAGGCGTATCCGTATGACGTGCTCCGCGGCATCGATTTGGAGCTTGCGGAGGACCCACAAGCCGTATAACTGCGGTTATGCAATGGCTTCAAAATAGCTGAAGGTTGGTATCCCTGCATACGGCTACGAACGACGCATCCGTAGCTCACTGCTGCCTTCGGAAACCCACAGTGAGCTACGGACGGCTCAAACGTATCTGTTTGCTGGCTTCGGCTCTGGGATCTCGCCCGCCTGGCAGGGCGCGATAGTCTAACCTCGTAGGAACACTGCCGCGGGGACGAATCGGGGGTTGCTATGGGCGAGGCCGCACTGGACCAGGAGTTGCTTGGCAATAACGTCAGGCTTACCTATACGGTGACCGACCTTCGCCCCCAGGCTACGCCCAAAAACGTCGAGAAGACCGGCGACCTGCTCGTCTCGCTCTCGTCCGGCTTCGTCGATTCGAGCATTCCTCCTGCCGGCGGCCTTGGCCCGGCTCTCGTCTTCAACAGCGCCGAGAAGGGCGAGTCGGTGCTGACCCGCATCACCGACGAGCTGCGGGGCCTGAAGGAGGGTGACGAGTTCTGGTTCGTCGTCGCCTTCGTGAAGCACAGTGGCGTGCAGCTTCTCATCCAGACCTTTGACGAACTCGAGCGCAGGGGAGTGAAGGGTCGCATCCTTACGGGCACCTACCTCACGTTTAGTGAGCCAAGGGGCCTCGCGACGCTCATGCGCTACTCCAACATCGAGACCCGCGTGTTCAACTCTGCCCACGAGGGCTTGCACGTGAAGAGCTACTTCTTCATTCGCGATGGCATGACAACGCTCGTGACAGGTAGCTCCAACCTCACCCAAACGGCGTTGCTCAGCAACAAGGAATGGAACGTCGCCCTGTCGTCCACCGACAGCGGCTCTCTCGTGCAAGATGCCAAGGAGGCCTTCGAGGCCCTGTGGTCTGGCCCGGAGACCTGCGACCTCGATGACGAGTTCTTGGCCAAGTACACCGAGCTCTATCGCGCCAACCTCAAGAACAAGACCATCAGCATCGCCAAAACGGCCGGCGGGGAGATAGTCCGTCCCAACGAGATGCAGAAGAGCGCGCTCAAGGCGCTGCGAGAGGTTCGCCGTGAGGACGAGCCTCGCGCACTGGTCATTTCCGCGACGGGCACCGGCAAGACCTATCTCTCCGCACTGGACGTGGCACAGATGGATCCCCTGCCGAAGCGCGTGCTGTTCGTGGTCCACCGCGAGCGAATCGCGCGTGCGGCGAGGGATAGCTATATGAGGGTCCTGGGCGACCGCTACACCTACGGTCTTTTGACCAACGGTCACCATGACCTGGACGCCACCTGCGTCTTCTCGACCATACAGACGCTTTCGCGCGAGGAATACCTCAGCGCACTGCCTGTGGACCACTTCGACTACATCGTCATCGATGAGGTCCACCGTGCGGGCGCGGCCGGCTACAGGCGTGTGCTCGAGCACTTCAGGCCGCGATTCTTGCTGGGCATGAGCGCGACTCCCGAGCGCAACGACGACATCGATGTGTTCGCTATCTACAACCATGTGGTCGCATTTGAGATTCGCCTGAGCGACGCCATCCAGAACCACCTTGTCACGCCATTCCACTACTTTGGCGTAACGGCCGGCGACGAGGTGAGCGATAGCGTGTCTCCCGATCCCGTCGTTTTGGCCGGGAGAATCATCGAGCAGAGCGACAAGTACGGCTTCTCCGGGCCGAGGCTCAAGTGCCTCGTCTTTTGCTCGAGCGTGGACGAGTCCAAGGCCGTGGCTGCCGAGCTGCGCCGTAGGGGCCGTCGGGCGCTTAGCCTCTCGGGCGGCTCGAGCGATGCCGAGCGTGGGGACGCCATCGACCGCCTTGAGGAAGACGTCGACACGCCGGAGTCGCTCGAGTTCATCGTCACGGTGGACATCTTCAACGAGGGCGTGGACATTCCCACGGTCAACCAGGTGATTCTTGCCCGTGCGACCGAATCGGCCATCGTGTTTGTCCAGCAGCTTGGCCGTGGTCTGCGCACGAGCCAGCAAAAGGAGTTCGTCACCGTCATCGACTTCGTTGGCAACTACAAGACGAACTACAACATCCCCGTGGCGCTCTATGGCGACCGGACGCTCGAGCGCGAGCGTCTGCGCCGTCTCGTGTCCGATGGCGGTGACCACCTTGTTGGGCCAACGGTCATCCAGTTTGATGAGATTTCGCGAGACCGCGTGCTCAAGAGCGTCAACAAGGCTTCCATGGGCGGCGTCTCGGCCATTGGTCGTGCTTACAAGAACCTCAAGCGCCGCATGGGCAAGGTGCCGTCGCTTCTCGACTTTGCCCAGTGGGGCGAGATTTCTCCGCAACTAGTCTTTGAGAACGGCTCTTTGGGAAGCTACCACGCGCTGCTTTCGAAGTTTGAGGAGAGCTACGACGTCCAGTTTGGGGAGAGCGAGGTTAAGTACCTGCGATTTATTTCTCGCATGTACGGAGATGGCAAGCGCGCGGCAGAGCTTATTTTGCTGCGCGAGCTGCTTTCCGGCGATACCTCTGTTGCCTCGTGTGCCGACATGCTGAGGGCCTATGACAAGGTTGGCGGTTGGGGAGATCTTGGGGACGAGGCCTATGAGCGGGAGGTTGCGAATGCCGTGCGCCTCCTCTCGCTGCAGTTCTATACCAAGACCATCCTGGATGGTTATTCGCCCATTTGCGAGTTCTCCGACGACGGTGCGATTCGTTGTTCCGAAGAGTTCCTGGCTGCTCTTGGCGACCCTGAGTTCAAGCGTCAGCTTGCCGAGCTTGTGGAATATGGCCTGAACCATTGCAGGGGAGAATACTGCGGAGACCGCATGCCTGGCGGACGCCTCTGCCTTGGCAAGTGCTACACGCGAGCCGATGCATGTCGCCTGCTCTGCTGGGACAAGGACGAGCACGGCACCATCAACGGCTACCAGTTCAAGACCGATGATTGGGTCATCTTCGTGACCTATAGCAAGGGCGACGAGGTGTCTGACAGTATCCGCTACGAGGACGCCTTTGAGTCTCCGTCTCGCTTCATCTGGTTCTCCCAGAACAACCGTAGTTTAAAGAGCGAGGATTACCGGAAGCTTGGCTCCTTTGACCCGTCCAAGCAGCGGCTCCATCTCTTTGTGAAGAAGAGCGACAGCGAAGGTGCTGACCATTACTACCTCGGTACGCTCGCGTTTTCTATGAGCGACATTACCGAGGAGATGGCCCCGAACGCCAAGGGCGCCATGGCTCCGATTCTGCGAGTTCCCTTCACCCTCCAGCACCCCGTTGACCCAAGCACCTATCGCTACCTGACGAGTTAGG
>CAVJWS010000089.1:0-7750 GCA_963653485.1 Prevotella sp. CAG:279 | reverse complement strand
GCTAGTCGATGCAGACCTTGGTGACGTTGGCCTTCTCGTCCTGCTTGGGGACGTTGACCGTCAGCACGCCGTCGGCAAGCTTGGCGGACAGGCCGGCGGTGGCGGCATCCTTCAGGAAGACGCCACGAGTGCAGGTGTACTCGCAGCTCTCACGCTGCAGGAAGTTCTTGGCCTTCTGCTCGTCGGAGTCCTTCTTGTCAATCGAGATGGAGAGGCGGCCCTCATTGAGCTCGACGTCAATCTGGTCACGGGCAACGCCGGGGACATAGGCGGAGATGACGTAGGCGTCACCGGCATCCTCAACGTCCATCTTGAAATCGGCCACGTTGCTGACGGGCGACATCAGGGTGTCCAACACCTCATCGAACGGGAAGACGGAACGGGCGAGACGGTTGTAACGGTCGTAGGGAATCATGGTGGTCATGGTGTGCTCCTTTGTTGTGGTGGGGCGCTTTTGCGCTCCTTGCGTGTCGCTTTAGTTTGTTCCCGAGGGTGCAAGGTCTAAACACGACAACGCAAACTTTCTCAGTTATTTTGCTCAAGTTATCTAAGTCGCATGTACTTAGATATTGAAGGTCCAGGCCACGTTTCGCTGCTTGCTTTCAGGCCCCGCTTGGAGCGCCGCTTCAAACGCGAATTAAGGTTTTGGGAGAGTGGCGCTCTACAGCGCATGAACGCATGCCCGGCGCGGTACACTCTTGAGGTCAAATTGGGCCTATGGGGGAGCTTGCATGGCAGACAACACGGAGAACGTTTCCGGCATTGAGGCGGCAGAACAACAGCGAGACGCAGCGCGCCCTGCCGATACGTCCGCGCCCCTGACCGCAGCGGCGCCCACCGCCAACGAGCAGCCCGGCGACGCCTTCGCGCCCGAGGCCACCGCGTCCTCCCCCGTTGTCGATGGGGGCGCTCCCACAAGCCCCTCGCGCCACGACAGGCCAGCCTATGAGCGCGCGCACCCCAGGCACGTCAGCCAGCCCCCGGTCAATGACGTGGAGGCGGACGACGCCCTCGAGAGCAGCTACGGCTACGAGACCGGCTACACCATCCAGAAGCGCGGCCTTGGCGGCAAGGGCGCCTACCGCCGAGCCCAGTCGCAGCAGAACAAGATTCGCCAGGAGCTCAAGTACGGCCAGTACCTCTCCGTGCCCAAGGGCAACCGCGAGATCTTTGGCTCGCGCGAGAACGAGCGCAAGAAGAAGCTCACCATCGCGGCCGTCATCATCGTGGCGCTCATCATCGTCGCCCTCATCGTCTTCTGGCCGAAGTAAAGGCCACAGAACAAGCGCGCACACGAGAAGACCGACGCACCGAAAGGGTGCGCCGGTCTTCCATTTAGCGGTGATAACCAGCCGCTCAGATCTGTGCGCTAGCCCCAGGGGTCGCGCTCGAACATCGGCTCGCGCGGAGCCGGGCGGTCCGAATAGGGGTCGTAGCCGTCATCGTCCTCGTTCTCGGCGCGAACGAAGGGGTCCGCCGGCTTGGCAGCCGGCTTTGCCGCGGGCCGCGGCGAAACGGTCGCCTTGGGCGCGGGCCGTGACACCCCGGACGCATCGGCGCCAGCAGAGGTGCCGCTCACGACTGACGCTCCAGCGCCAACAACGGCGCCGTCCACCGCGGCCCCGGCGGCCACCCGCTTCTCCTCGCTCGTAGCCACTACTCCACCTCGTCTGCGACCGCGGGTTCGTCTGAGGCGCTGACGCGCTCGGCGAAGAAGTCGTTGTTGTCGCGGGCGTCCACGCGGACGGTGTCGCCCTCGTGCAGCTCGCCGGCGATGATGAGGTTGGCCACGTTGTCCACGACCTGGCGCTGGATGAGGCGTTTGAGCGGACGCGCGCCGTAGACCGGGTCGAGGCCGTCGAGCGCCAACGCCTCGATGGCGGCAGGCGTGAGCTCGAGCGTTATGCGCTCGTTGTCCAGGCGCTCTCGGACGCCCTTGAGCTGGATGTCCACGATTTTCTCGATGGCGGAGAGCCCCAGCGGGTGGAAGACCACGATGTCATCGATACGGTTGAGGAACTCGGGCTTGAAGGTGGCGCGCAGGGCGTCGTTGACCTGCTTCTCCACCGCCTCGGCGTCCGAGCCGTCCTGCTCGCCGGCCGCGATGGCCTGGCTGCCGACGTTGCTCGTCATGATGATGATCGTGTTCTTGAAGCTCACCATGCGGCCCTGGCCATCGGTGAGGCGGCCGTCGTCGAGCACCTGGAGCAGCACGTTGAAGACGTCGGGGTGCGCCTTTTCCATCTCGTCCAGAAGGATGACGGAGTAGGGGCGCCTGCGGACGGCCTCGGTGAGCTGGCCGCCCTCGTCGTAGCCCACGTATCCGGGAGGGGCGCCGATGAGGCGCTGGACGCTGAACTTCTCCATGTACTCGGACATGTCGATGCGCACGAGGGCACGTTCGTCGTCGAACAGGTAGTCTGCCAGGGCCTTTGCGAGCTCGGTCTTGCCCACGCCGGTGGGGCCGAGGAAGAAGAAGCTGCCGAGCGGGCGGTTTGGGTCGGCCAGGCCGGCGCGGCTGCGGCGCACGGCGGCGGCCACGGCGTTCACGGCCTCGTCCTGGCCTACGACGCGCTTGTGCAGCTCGTCCTCGAGGTTCTGCAGCTTCTCGATCTCACCCTGCATCATCTTGGAGACGGGCACGCCGGTCCAGGCGCTCACCACCTCGGCGATCTCCTCGCTGGTGACCTCCTCCTTGAGAAGGCCGCCCTCCTGCTGCTTGGCGTTGAGCGCCGCCTCGGCCTCGGAGTACCTGCGCTCGAGGTCCGGGATGGCGGCGTAGCGCAGCTCGGAGGCGCGGGCGAGGTCACCGGCGCGGGTGGCACGCTCCTCCTCGGTCTTGGCGTCGTCAATCTGGCGCTTGAGCTCCTGCACCTGGTCGATGGCGCCCTTCTCGTTCTGCCACTTGGCCTTCATGCCGTCGAGCTTCTCGCGCGTGGTGGCAATCTCCTGGCGCAAGGTCTCGAGGCGCTCCTTGCTGGCAGCGTCCTCCTCCTTCATGAGGGCCTGCTCCTCAATCTGCATCTGCGTGAGCTGGCGGTCCACCGCGTCGATGTCCGACGGCATGCTATCGAGCTCCATGCGCAGGCGGCTCGCAGCCTCGTCCACCAGGTCAATGGCCTTGTCGGGCAGGAAGCGGTCTGCTATGTAGCGGTTGGAGAGGTCTGCGGCCGAGACGAGCGCGGCGTCCGTGATGCGCACGCCGTGGTGCATCTCGTACTTCTCCTTGAGGCCACGCAGGATGGAGATGGTGTCCTCCACCGTGGGCTCGGAGACGAGCACCTGCTGGAAACGACGGGCAAGCGCGGCGTCCTTCTCGATGTACTTGCGGTATTCGTCCAGCGTGGTGGCGCCGATGGCGTGGAGTTCGCCGCGGGCCAGGGCAGGCTTGAGGATGTTGCCAGCGTCCATGGAGCCCTCGGTGGCGCCGGCGCCCACGATGGTGTGCAGCTCGTCGATGAACAGGATGACGCGGCCGTTGGACTTGCCGACCTCCTTGAGCACGCTCTTGAGGCGGTCCTCGAACTCGCCGCGGTACTTGGCGCCGGCCACCAGCGAGCTCATGTCGAGCTCGACGAGCTCCTTGTCCTTGAGGGTGGAGGGGACGTCGCCGGCGACGATGCGCTCGGCCAGGCCCTCCACGATGGCCGTCTTGCCCACGCCGGGCTCGCCGATGAGCACGGGGTTGTTCTTGGTGCGACGCGAGAGCACCTGTATGGTGCGACGAATCTCCTCAACACGGCCGATGACCGGGTCGAGCTTGCCCTGTCGGGCGAGGTCCGTGACGTTTCTGCCGTAGCGCTCCAGCGCCTCGAACTCAGGCTTGGAGTCCTGGCTGGTCACGCGCTCGTCTCCGCGCAGCTCGTCATAGGCGGACTGGATGCGCTTGCCGGTGAGGCCGGCGTTCTTGAGGATGCGGCCGGCGTCCGAGCGGTCATCCGTAAGCGCGCAGAGCAAATGCTCGCTCGTAACGTAGGAATCGCCCAGCTTGGCGGCGAGCTTCTCGGCCGCGTCAACCACCTTCACGAAGTCGTTGGCGAGGCCCACCTGCTGGCCCGAGCCGCTCACCTTGGGCTCGCGCGCAATCTGGGCGTTCACCTCGGCTGCAATGGCGTCGGGATCTGCGCCCACGCGCTCGATGATGCTGCTGAGGTTGCGCTCGCCGGAATCGAGCAGGGCCTTGAGCAGGTGGACCGGCTCAACGGAGCCAGCCTCGGCGTCGCTTGCGATGCCGATTGCGGCCTGCAACGCCTCCTGGGCCGTGACGGCCATCTTGTCGAGTCTCATACGATCACCTCTCTGGGGTGCCTGGGCGCGGCCGTGGCCGGCCAGGCTCGTTGTTTATCAAGGTGATTGTACCCCGCGGGGCTCAGCCGCAATCGCAAATCTAAGTGCGAACGTAATAGATTTTCTACCTGCAAAACAATAGGGCGGACGCACTGCTTTCCAGTGCGTCCTCCCTATTCGTAGCTATGGTTGAGCGATGGAATTGCGGTCGGCCCCGACGAGAGCCGCGGTTGGGCATGCGTCGGCGCCGCCGTGCGCAGCAGCCGAAAAGCTCACGCCAACAGCGGCCCAGCGAATCAGGCCGGGCAACCACCGGCCGTCCAGCGGCCCGGAGCCTGCGGGCATCCGTCCCAAAGCGACGGCCAACACAACCCGACTCCCTAGTCCTCCTTGGGAGCCTCGACGTCGCCGTTGAGCAGGCCTCGCATGACCTTCTCGGGCGTCATGCCCTCGTAGGGTGCCAGCGCCGTGATGCGCTCGCGCGTCTTGAACTCGCGGACCTGGTCCTCAAGCTCGCGGACACGGCTGCGCAGCTCGTCAATCTCGCGCTCCATCTCCTCCTCATGCTCGCGCATATCGAGGATGCGGATGACGCCGGCGAGGTTGATGCCCTCGTCCGTGAGGCGGCCGATGAGCTCGAGCCGCTCGATGTCGGCCTGGGAGTACAGGCGCGTGTTTCCGCGGGAGCGCCCCGGGTTCACGAGGCCCTTCTGCTCGTAGACGCGCAGGGTCTGCGGGTGCATGCCCGTGAGCTCGGCGGCGACGCTGATCATGTAGAGCGGCTTGTTGCGGCTCTCGTCGTTCTTGTGCGCCATCTGGCACTCCCCTCATGGCGTGGGCCCAAAAAGCCGGGCGCCGCGCCTGCTAGGCCTTCGCCTCGGCCTTGCTCTTGATGTACTTGTCCACGTCCTCGCGGTAGTTTCGCTCGTCGGCCTGCTTGAGCTCCTCAAGCAGCTCCTTCTCCTTCGCGGTGAGGCGCGTGGGAACCTGGGCGCGGACGGTCACGAGCAGGGCGCCGAATGAGCCCTTGCGCTTGACGTTTGCGGCGCCGAGGTCACGGAAGCGGAAGGTCTTGCCGTCTTGCGTTCCGGCCGGGACGCGCAGGCGCACCTTGGCGCCGCCCGGCGTGGGAACGTCGACCGTGGTGCCGAGCGCGAGCTCCCACATGCTCATGGGAAGCTCCATCTTTACGTCGGCGTGATCGCGCTTGAACAGCGGGTGCTCGGCGACGCTTGTGGTTATGACCAGGTCTCCCCTGGCGCCGCCGGCGTTGCCGTACTCGCCGCGATCGTGATAGCGAAGCTTCATGCCGTCGTAGGCGCCGGCCGGCACCTCCACCGTGAGCTTTGCGCGCTCGCCAGAGGAGGGCACCATGTAGCTGACCTCGCGGCTCGTGCCCTTGAAGGCCTCCTCGGCCGAGAGGTTGATGGTGAGCGTAAGGTCACCGCCGCGGACGGGGCGGCGCGCCTGGGCGCCGGCCGCACCCCCAAAGATGCTCGAGAAGTCAAAGCCGCCAAAGGCGCCGTCGCCGTTGCGCATGTTGGTGAACATGTCGGCCCAGTTGCCGCCGACGTTGGTGGTGTAGGAGTAGCCGCCCTGGCCGTAGCCCGCGCCCGGCATGCCGCCGAACCTGAGCATCTGGTCGTACTCGCGGCGCTTCTTCTCGTCAGAGAGGGTCTCGTAGGCCTCGCTGATCTCCTTGAACTTCTGCTCGTCACCACCGGCATCGGGGTGATACTTCACCGCGAGCTTGCGAAACGCCTTCTTTATCTCGTCTTGCGAGGCGTCCTTCTTTACGCCCAAGACGTCATAGAACGTCTTTTGTGCCATGGCAAAGGCACCCCCTTTCTTGTTCTTTGGCGCCCGGGGGCTTGCCCGGCCGCCCTAGCCATAGATGCGTGCGCCCGAGCTGGGTGGCCCGGGCGCACGGTTGGTTCTACTCGGCCGCAGACTCTTCCGCGGCTTCGCCGGCGGGCTCGGCGGGCCTCTTGGCTCCGCCGTAGGTCACCGTGACCATGGCAGGCCTCACGACCTTGCCTCCCATCCGGTAGCCCTTCTGGTAGACGTCGCGGACCGTCTCGTCAAAGACCCCCGCATCTTCCACGCGGCCGACGGCCTGGTGGTCCTGCGGGTTGAAGGCCTCGCCGGCCGGGTCGATGACCTCGACGCCCTGCTTCTTCAGCACGTCCACGACCTTGGCGTGGACGGCGGCGACGCCCTCAACCAGCTGCTGGGCGACCTCGTTGCCCTCGGCGTTGGCGCTTGCGTGCTCAACGGCGCGCTCAAGGTCGTCGATGGAGGGCAGCAGGTCCTTCACGAGGCCCTCGCAGGCGCGCTCGCGCTCGGTGACGCGCTCGCGCTCGGTGCGGCGACGGTAGTTCTCCCAGTCTGCCTGGAGGCGAGAGAGGCGCTCGGTGGCAGAGGCGGCCTCCGCCTTGGCGGCCTCGATGTCACCGGAGACGTCGGCGAGCTGCTTGGCGAGCTCGTCGCGCTCGGCGCGCAGGCCGTCGGCCTCGGACTTGAAGTCCTGCTCGGCAGCGGCCTCGCCGGCGGCGATGGCGGCCTCCACGCGGGCGCGCTCGGCAGCCTCCTCGTCCCCGGCGTCCTCAGCCTCATCGGGCTCGATGACTTCGGCCTCGACGGCCTGGGACTCTTCAGCCTCGGTGCGCTCGGGCTTCTCGTCGCCCTCGACCTCGATGTCGACCTTCACGTCGTCCCCCTCGGGGCTCGGCGCGGAGGCCGGCTTGGCCTCCGCCTGCTTATCGTTGTTGTGAGCCACTTTGACTCACCCCTGCCTACTGGTTGTCCTCGTCGTCGACGACCTCGTAGTCGGCGTCGACCACATCATCGGAGCCGGCCTGGCCGGAGGGCTGGCCTGCGGCGGCGTCGGCCTGGGCGCTGGAGTAGACGACCTCGGCGAGCTTGTGGCCGACCTCCTGAAGCTTCTCGCCGGCGGCCTTGATGGCGTCGATGTCGGTGCCCTCGAGGGCCTTCTTGGCCTCGGCCACGGCGTCGTCGGCCTGCTGCTTCATATCGGCCGGGACCTTGTCGCCAAGCTCCTTGACGGTCTGCTCGGTGGAGTAGGCCAGGGAGTCGGTCTGGTTGCGGACCTCGATCTCGTCCTTCTGCCTCTTGTCCTCCTCGGCGTGGGCCTCGGCGTCCTTGACCATGCGATCGACCTCGTCGTCGGACAGGGCGGTGGAACCGGAGATGGTGATCTGCTGCTCCTTGCCGGTGCCCTTGTCCTTGGCGGTGACCTTCACGATGCCGTTGGCGTCGATGTCGAAGGTGACCTCGATCTGCGGGACGCCGCGGCGGGCGGCCGGGATGCCGGTGAGCTGGAACTTGCCGAGCGACTTGTTGTCGCGGGCGAACTCGCGCTCGCCCTGCAGGACGTTGATCTCAACGGAGGTCTGGTTGTCGGCGGCGGTGGAGTAGACCTCGGTCTTGGAGGTCGGGATGG
>CAVJWS010000088.1:0-7978 GCA_963653485.1 Prevotella sp. CAG:279 | reverse complement strand
CCTGCGCGGCACCGACCTCAAGAGCGGCATCCGCAAGCACGGCGCGCTCGACTGCCGCAAGGTGGCCCAAATTGGCTCCCAGATCTGCCAGGCGCTCTCCGAGGCCCACAGGCATGACATCATCCACCGCGACATCAAGCCGCAGAACATCATGGTGCAGCCCAACGGCAACATCAAGGTGATGGACTTCGGCATCGCCCGCGCCAAGAACAGCCACCTCACGGCCGACAACTCGGTGCTCGGCACCGCCCACTACGTCTCGCCCGAGCAGACGCAGGGCAAGGAGCTGGGCCCCACCTCCGACCTCTACTCCCTCGGCGTGGTGATGTACGAGGCCGCCACCGGCCGCGTGCCCTTTGACGGCGACGACGCCATCTCGGTGGCCCTCAAGCAGGTCAACGAGCAGCCCGTGCCGCCAAGCCAGGTCAACCCCAACGTGGACGCCACGCTCGAGGGCATCATCCTCAAGTGCATGCGCAAGAACCCGGCCGAGCGCTTCCAGACGGCAGACGAGCTGCGCCGCGTCCTCAACGACTACCTCGCCGGCCGCATCGTCAACCTCGGCGAGGCCACCTCGCTCATCAGCGCGGCGCCCACCACGGCCATGAACCGCCAGCCGGTGGCCGAGGGCACCCAGGCCATGCCGCGAGCCACCGCCGTCCCCATGCAGAACGCCGTCAACACCGGCCGCATCTCCACCGCGCCGTCCCACGCCCCCGAGCCGGAGGAGCAGTCTTCGGGCAAGGGCAAGGTCGTGGCCATCGTCATCGGCATCATCGCGGTCATCGCGCTCGTCGCCGGCGCGGTCTTTGCGCTCGGCGGCAACAAGTCCGAGGCCACCCAGAACATGCCCAACCTCGAGGGCATGACCAAGGACGAGGCCACGACCAAGCTCGCCGAGTACGGGGACGGCTTCTTCGTGGTGAGCACCACCGAGGAGTACAGCGAGGAGATCGACGAAGGCAAGCTCGTCAGCCAGGACCCGGCGCGCGACACCAGCTGCACCAAGGGCACCAAGGTCAAGCTCGTCTTCTCCAAGGGCACCAAGCCCGCGGCCACCGTCAAGGTGCCCGACCTCAAGAACATGACCCCCAGCGAGGCCGAGGCGGCCCTCATCAAGGTCAACCTCGTTGGCGCCGTCGGCGACTCGGTTGAGGACGACAAGGTCGACAGCGGCAAGGTGGCCAGCCAGGACCAGGCCGCCGGCAGCGAGGCCAAGGAGGGCGACACCATCACCTACCACCTCTCCTCCGGCGTGGGCACGGCTGATGCCAGCGACTACACCGGCGAGTACTACACCACCGCCCAGACCAAGCTCAACAACTCCGGCTTCACCAACGTCGAGTTCACCTGGGAGTACAGCGACACCGACAAGGGCATCGTGGTTGGCCAGAGCCCCACGGGCACCCAGAGCAAGAACACCACCATCACCCTCAGGGTCTCCAAGGGCTCCGAGCCCAAGCCTGTGACCACGACGCCCACCCCCACCACCGAGAGCAGCAGCGACAGCGACAGCGGTGACAGCACTGACAGCGGTTCGTCCACCAGCACGGACACCTCGGGCAGCTCAAACGGCACGAGCACCAGCACGAGCACCAGCGCAAAATAAGTCCGCACCACATAGCACCAAATGGCCCCCGGCGAGCATCTGAGCGCCGGGGGCTTTGCTATGCCGCCAATCTTGCCCCCCATCATGGGGCGCTTTGTCCAGGCCCTACCTAGCGCCCGAACCAGACGCGCACAAGAAAGCAGGCCAGACGATACGTTCGTCTGGCCTGCCGTTTGTTCTGGTGCCCCCGGCGCGATTCGAACGCGCGACACCCGCTTTAGGAGAGCGGTGCTCTATCCCCTGAGCTACGGAGGCCTATGTGGCCGCTAGCAACGGCCTGCCCAAGTGCGGGCGGTTAACCATTCTACAGCGCCTGAGCGCGGCGGTCTACAGCCGCCCGCGTTGCTAGCGCTTGCCAATGGCCGGCAGCTAGGCAACGAGGCGCCTACTTGTCGTCCTTCTTGGCCTGGCGCTCCGCGGAAAGCTCGTTCATGAGGGCGTGGCGCTTCTTGTCGCTCATGCCCTGGAGCTTCTCGGTGACCTCGCGGCGCAGGGGACGAATCTTCATGTACTCGTACACGAGCGAGGTGATGATGAAGACGTAGGCCAGCACGAGGCTCACCACGGAGACGACGCCGCCGGGGGTGTCGAGCTTGTACATGTTGGAGCCATCGGCGGCGCCGATGTAGCCGCCCAGGAAGGAACCGACCACGCACAGCAGGCCGACGCCGAGGAAGACCCACCAGATGCGACGACGCTTGTTGTAGAGCGGGTCACGCTTGAGCATGGCGTCGATGAGGGAGGCGAGGAAGTCCTCCTCCGCGCGCTCGGCCTTGCGCTGGGCCTTCTTCTCCTCCTTGGTAAGGCCGGTGGTGCTCACGGTGCCGTCGGCGTTCTTGTGCTTCTTCACAACGCGGACGGAGGTGCCGGCCTCGGAGACGGGCTTTGCCTTGGAAGGCGAGCGACGCGCCATGCCGGAAGGGTTCTTGCCCTCCTCCTCGGTGGCTACGGTCTTGGGCATGTTGCGCTGGTTAAAGGGGCTACGCTGGGACATTGGTCTCCTTCATGGGAACGAACTTCTCGCCGGTGATGATCTGGTAGGCCTCCTGGTAACGCTCGGAGGCGCCGGCGACGACCTCTTCGGGCAGGTGGGGCGGCTCACCGGTCATATCCCAGTTGGCGCGCAGCCAGTCGCGGACGTACTGCTTGTCAAAGCTGGGCTGGACGCGGCCGGCCTCATAGCCCTCGGCAGGCCAGAAGCGGCTGGAATCGGGCGTGAGGCACTCGTCAATGATGGCGAGCTTGCCGTCGATGAAGCCAAACTCAAACTTGGTGTCGGCGATGATGATGCCGCGGGTGGCCGCATACTCGGCCGCGGCCTTGTAGATGGCCAGCGAGGCGTCGCGGATCTGGGCGGCGGTGTCTTCGCCCACAATCTCGGCGCAGCGCTCGAAGCTGATGTTCTCGTCGTGGTCGCCAAGCTCGGCCTTGGTGGAAGGCGTGAAGATGGGCTCGGGCAGCTGGGAGGCCTCGACCAGGCCCTCGGGCAGTTTGATGCCGCAGACGGTGCCGTTCTCGTCGTAGGTCTTCTTGCCGGAGCCGGTGAGGTAGCCGCGCACGATGCACTCGATGGGAATGGTCGTGGCCTTCTTCACGAGCATGGAGCGGCCGGCGAGGTAATCAGCGTAACTGACGTACTGCTCGGGGTAGGCGGCCGGGTCCATCGTGATGACGTGGTTGGGCAGAATCTCGGCAAACTTGTTGAACCAGAAGGCCGAGATGCGCGTGAGGATCTCGCCCTTGTAGGGAATCTCGTCGGGCAGGATGAAGTCGTAGGCGCTGATGCGGTCGCTCGCCACCATGAGCAGCGAATCGCCGCAATCGTAGATGTCGCGAACCTTGCCCTGCGAATCCGGGCGCATGTCCATTGCTGCCATCTGTTAACCGCTTCCCCTCGAATGAGTGAGCTTGCAATTTACAACCGCTCCATTGTAGTAAAAAGCGCGAGCATGGGGCGGCAGACGGCGTGCCTACTTCGACTCAGGCAGGACGGCCTGGGGCTGGGAGCGCTGGTCGCGCGGGATGTGGAGGGTGAACTTGGTGCCCTTTCCAAGCTCTGACTCGACGCCGATGAAGCCGTGGTGGCGGTCGATGATCTCCTTGGTGACCGAAAGGCCCACGCCCAGGCCGCCGCTCTCGCGCTCGCGGCTGGCGTCGGAGCGCCAGAAGCGGCTGAACACGCGGGCGAGGTCCTCCTTGGCGATGCCGATGCCGGTGTCCTCCACGCCAATGACGACGTCCCTGCCCTCCTGGGCCACGGTAACCACAACCCAGCCGTTCTCCGGCGTGTAGCGGAGGGCGTTGGACATCAGGTTGATGATGGCCTGGCGCATCATGTCGCGGTCGCACTCGCAGTACAGCTCGCCGCGCATGACCTGGACGTCATAGCGAAGGCGCAGGTTGCGGTCATTGAAGAGCTGCTCCTGCGACTCCACCACCGAGCGGACGAGCCCCACGATGTCGGTGCGCTCGGGCTTGAAGGGCGTGGTGCCGTTCTCGATACGGCTCAGGGTGAGCATGGCCGAGACGAGGCGCGAAAGGCGCCTGACCTCGCCGGCGACGGTCTCGAGGTGCTCGTCGTCCGCCGGCAGGACCCCGTCCTGCATGGCCTCCACCGTGGCGAGCATCGCCATGAGCGGGGTGCGCAGCTCGTGGGCCACGTCGCTCGTGAGGCGGTGCTCGAGCTTGAGGTCGCGCTCCAGCGTGGTGGCCATGTCGTCAAAGGTCTCACCGAGCTGGCCGATCTCGTCCTCGCCCACGATGCCCGTACGGGCCGTGAGGTCGCCCGAACGAATCTGCGCGGCGGTGGAGGTGATGGACTTGATGGGCTTGGCAAGCTTGCGCGAGACGAGCACGCCCATGAAGCAGGCGATGACCACGGCCACGGCGCCCGCCGTGACCACCGCGCCGTAGGAGCTGGTGCGGAAGGCGGCGTCACCCTTGGTGAGCAGCGCGTCGGAGCCAAAGGCCCAGAGGCGAACCGTGCCCACGACGTTGCCGTTGGCCAGCACCACCTGTTGAGACACGAGCGAATCGGCGTCGGTGGGGGCTAGCGAGACCCGCGAGGAGGGCGAGGTCACGCCCGCCCCGGTGCCGGAGTGCGTGGTGATGGCCGCCGAATCGTGCTCGGAGGTTGCCCAGGTGTCGTCATAGATGATCTCGCCGTCGGCGTCGAGCACCTGCACGCCGACCTCGCTCGAGACGGAGGAGGCCTGGATGGTGCGGCTCACCTCGTCGGCCGACCAGCCGGACGAGGCGCTGTAGTTCTCGGCCAGGCCGTCGGCGATGACGGAGGCGTAGCGCTCCATGTTGGAGCGCGTGTAGCTCATGAACTGGGCCTCCCAGTTCACGCCAAGCACGCCCACCAAGATGATGGCGGTCATGGCCGCGATGCCGGCGAACATGAGCGTCATGCGGCCGCGATACGACATGTGCTTTGACTTGCGGTTTGGCAGCGTCTTCCATGAGGCGCGAGCGGAGTCCGACGTCCGAAGCTCCTCGGGGACGTCCGACTCCGCTCGCTGGTCTTGGCGGATGCGCTTGCCTACGACAAACTTTGCCACGGGCAGTTCCTGTTACTTCTCATCCTTGCTGGCAGGCTCGGGGGCGTCGAAGCGGTAACCCACGCCATGGACGGTGTAGAGCCAGGTGGGGTTGCGCGGGTCGTCGCCGAGCTTGGCGCGCAGGTTCTTGACGTGGGAGTCGATGGTGCGCTCGTAGCCCTCGAAGTCATAGCCGAGGACCTTCTCCACGAGCTCCATGCGGCTGTAGACCTGGCCGGGATAGCGGGCCAAGGTGACGAGCAGCTTGAACTCGGAAGCGGTGAGGTCGACCTCCTTGCCGCGCACGGTGACCTTGTGCGCGGAGATGTTGATGACGAGGTCACCGTAGTCAAGCACCTCGAGGGTGGGCTCGGACTCGGAGCGGGCGCGGCGCAGCAGGGCGCGAACGCGGGCCACGAGCTCACGCGGCGAGAAGGGCTTGACGAGGTAGTCGTCGGCGCCGAGCTCGAGGCCGATGACGCGGTCCTCGACCTGGTCCTTGGCCGTCACCATAATGATGGGCACGTCAGACTGGTCACGGATGGCGCGGCAGACGCGCTCGCCAGAGAGCTTGGGGAGCATGAGGTCGAGCACCACGAGGTCAAACCCGTGCTTCTCGAACTCCTCAACCGCGGTCTGGCCGTCACCGACGGAACGGACCCAGTAGCCCTCGCGCTCAAAGTAGGCCGCAACCGCCTCACGGATGGCCTTCTCGTCCTCAACCAGCAGGATCTTCTTTGTATCTGAAGCCATAAACGGCCTCCCATCAGCTCTTTGGCGCCGAGCCCCGCACCTGCGGGGCGGCATTCCTAGCTTCAGTCTACCCCACACGAGGCCCCTCGCGCACCCGCAGGCGGTGTGCGGTTAAGCCGCAAAAACCAAAACGGGCCCTGAAAGGGCGGCTAGAGCGACCAGGCGCGAACGTTTACCGAGCTGGGGTAGCCCGTCTCCTCGTCCTTGACCGTGGCAAAGGTCACAAAGGTGGAGGTGGTCCCCATGCTCGCCGGGTAATCGCCGAAGTCCAGCGAGCGGTTTGGCGCCGAGAGGGTGGCGTAGGTCTTGGCGTTGGTGTCCACGATGAGGTGCGAGGCACGCGTCTTCATGAGGTAGACGCCGTCTTTGCCCGCGGCCACCGCGCTGGGTTCGCGCGGCAGGGCGATGAAGCCGTCGTCTCCCGTGCCGATATAGGTGCCCATATTGCCGAGCAGGCCACCTGAGCTGTAGTTCTTCTCAACGGAGAAGACGAAGGTGGAGCCCATGTAGACCGCGGCCAGGGGCACGACGGAGGCCGGCAGCACGAGCTGGGCAACCTGCTCGGAGAGCTGGGAGTCCAGCGTGTAGGCCGTGATGCCGTAGTAGCGCCCCTCGCTGGTGCGCACGCGGGGCACCAAGGTCACGACGCCGTCGGAGACCGTGGGCGCCGCGCCAAAGCGTCCCTTGGAGCGCACGACCTGCGAGGCCTCGCTCTCGCCGGCCTTCCACAGGTAGCACAGGCTGTCCTCGGTTGTGTGGGAACCGCTGGTGGCGGGCATGACAAGCCAGATGACAGACTTGCCGCTGCAGCACATGAGCGGCGGGTCGTATTCCGAGTCGGCCTCCCATAGGCTCGCGGCGCTGCCGAGGCTCGACTCGGAGAAGGTGGAGGCGAACAGCTTCCACGAGCGCGTCACCACGTCCAGCTCGATCCAGGCAAAGACCGAGTCGGAACACTGCGCGTCATAGATGACGTAGTTGCCGCCAGACTGCGCGGCAGAAAGCAGCAGGGAGTTGGCGCCGTTTGCCACCGAGAAGACGCCGGCCGAGGTCATGGCGCCCGCATTCTCGCTGGGCATCACGTAGGGCTTCCAGGAGCCCTCGGAGGGACGCAGAACGCAGCCGAGCGGGATGTTCCAAGAACCAGCCTCGGCAAGCGAGGCCGTGCCGCCCGCCTCGTCGCCGGCCAGCTGGTAGGTCCCCTCGATGTCCCCAGACCCAAGAACGTAGGTCGCGGCCTCGGACTCGACGACCGCCGGCTCCTTGTCCTCGGTAGCAGACGATCCGCACGAGGAGAGCGCCGTAGCGGCGCCGATGCCGGCGGCCGTGACGGCTCCGCCGCGCAGAAAGCCCCTACGCGAGATGTTCTTGGGCAGGATGGACACGCGAGATTCCCCTCTAGGCGTTGGCGCGGGCCGCCTCGGCGGCCTCGGCCAGGCCGATGGTGAGCTGGTCGGCGCAGGAGGTCTTGCGCGGACCGCAGGTGTTGCCGGCCAGGATGGAGGAGATCTCCTCGACGGAGTGGCCGGCCACGAGCTTGGAGATGGCCTTGAGGTTGCCGTTGCAGCCGCCCTCAAAGCTCACCTGCTCGATGGTGGAGCCGTCGTCGGACAGGCCGATGTGAATCATCTGCGAGCAGACGCCACGAGGACGGAAGTCATAAGCGAACATGTTCTCTCCTATCTAGATTCGCGCGGGCGCCGGCGTTCCCCGGCCGGCGACCGCGCACCGACGTACCAACTTGCAGGTAGCTGCACTCGTCTGGCGCAGATTGTCCTGAGCGTGTGGCTTCAGGACAGCCGGTGGCGGCAAACCCAGGCGCTACGCCCACGCGAAGCGACCGCCAACAAATACCTCGGCGGCGCGACCGGGCGGCGCATACCTTAGGCTACCCAAAAGCCACGGCAGCCCAGCGCCGGCGCCTGCCTACTCGAAGCTCAGCTGCTCGAGGCGGTCGAACACCACGCCGATGCGGGTGAGGAAGTCCCACGGGTCAAAGATCTCGTCGAGCTTCTCGGCGCTCACGGTGCAGCGCGGGTCGGCCTCGAGGCGCTCCTTGAAGGTGGGGCCGGCA
>CAVJWS010000087.1:0-7979 GCA_963653485.1 Prevotella sp. CAG:279 | reverse complement strand
TAGAGCTGCACGAGGGCGATGCCCTGCAGGAGCTTCCAGGGGATGGTCTCGGGCAAGAGGGCGCGGGCCTCGGGCTCGTCCTCGCGCATGACAAACCACATCTCGGGCGGCAGCTCGCGCCTGCCCGTGCGGCCCATACGCTGCAGGAATGCGCTCACGGTGAAAGGCGCGTCCATCTGGAAGGCACGCTCGAGCCGGCCGATGTCGATGCCCAGCTCCAGCGTGGCCGTGGTGACGGTGGTCATGGCCTGGGCCTCGTCACGCATGGCGTCCTCGGCCGACTCGCGGATGGAGGTGGAGAGGTTGCCGTGGTGGATGAGGAAGCGATCGGGCTGGTGGGTGGCGTCGCAATAGCGGCGCAGTTCGGTGCAGTAGGCCTCGGCATCCTCGCGCGAGTTGGCGAACAGCAGGCACTTCTTGTTGCGGCTGTGCTCGAACACATAGGCCAAGCCGGGGTCGGCCTCACGCGGAGCAACGTCCGAAGGAGCCTCGAGCTCCGGGCACACGAAGAAGTCATCCTCGCCGATTTCGTCAGCAGCCACGGGATGGCCGGCGCCAAGTTGCGCATGGGCGAGGGTGACCGAGCGGCGCATGGCGTCGGCGTTGCGCAGGGAATCCAGCGCAATCTCAATCGCGTGCTCGGAATCGCCTGCCTGCTCTCCCTGCAGGTAGAAGTGCTCCATGGAGAGGTTCCAGACACGCGGCGGCTCCTCCACGCGCGGGACCACCCAGCCGCGGCCCGTTCCGGCGGAGAGGAAGGCGCCCACGGCCTCCGGGTCTCCGATGGTGGCGGAGAGCCCGATGCGCCTGGGGTTCACGCCGGCCATGCGGCCCAGGCGCTCGATGAGCGAGATGGTCTGCCCGCCGCGATCCGCCCGCAGCAGGGAATGGACCTCGTCGATAACAACAAACCGCAGGTCAGAGAAGAGGCGCGGCACGGCGCTGTGCTTATGGAGCAGCAGGGCCTCCAGCGACTCGGGCGTAATCTGCAAGATGCCGCCCGGCTCCTTCATGAGCTTGGCCTTGTGCGAGGCCGCGACGTCGCCGTGCCAGTGCCATACGGGGATGTGCGCCTCCTCGCAGAGGTCGTTCAGGCGCAGGAACTGGTCGTTGATGAGGGCCTTGAGCGGGCCAATGTAGATGGCGCCCACGCTCGCGGGCGGGTCCTCGTCAAAGAGGCTGAGGATGGGAAAGAACGCCGCCTCCGTCTTGCCGGAAGCGGTCGAGGCCGTGAGCAGCACGTTCGCGTCGGTATCGAAGATAGCCTCGGCCGCTGCAACCTGGATGCCGCGCAGGTTGTCCCAGCCGTGGTCATAGATGAAGTCTTGGATGAAGGGCGCGTAGCGGTCGAAGGTGCTCATCGGGAACGCCTAGAACGAGAACTTGGAGAGGTCGCGCTTCTCAACCGGCTGGGCCGCATGCGCGGCTCCCGCGATGGTCGAGGTCCCATCCCCCGTCCCATCGCCGGCGCCGGCAAGCACGCTCTCGATGCTGGCGCCGGGGTTCTGGAACAGGATGTCCAGCAGCTCCACAAAGTCCCTGATGACCTCGCGCGGGGTGAGGTGCGTGTCCGCCCCAACACGGCCGTACTCCAGCTGCAGGAACCTCACCAGCTGCTCGGTGCCGAGCGTGCGCTCGTAGCCAAAGTAGCCGGCGTGGATGTCTGCCAGCTTCTCCGTAAGAACCAGCAGCTCCTCGTAGGTGAGCGGGTTGAGCTTGATGACGGGGGCCAGCATGTCGTACATGCCCTCGCGCGCAAAGCGCCCCTCGGCCAGGCGGCTGCGCAGTGCCTCGTAGGAGTAGATGCCGCGACGCCGGTCCTCGATGGACTGCGGCGTGCCGCCCATGATGATGCCCAGGTGGTGCGCCTTGCCCTGGAGCGTGTCGTTGTACATGGTGAGGATCTTCTCGTAGTTGTACTGGCGCGTAATGGCGTTGGGGATCTTGTACAGGTTCACCAGCTCGTCAATGAGCACGAGCATGCCGGCGTAGCCCGCCCCCACCAAGAACTGGGCCAGCAGCTTGAGGTAGTCATACCAGTCATCGTCCCCGATGCAGCAGGCAATGCCCAGCTCGCCGCGGGCCTCGGTCTTGGTGCGGTACTCGCCGCGCAGCCAACGCAGCACGGCGGCCTTGCGCTCGTCATCTTGCTCCACGCTGGCGGCGTAGTAGGCGCGCAGCACGCGGGCAAAGTCAAAGCCGTGGACCATCTCCTCAAGCGGGGCCATGGCCGCGGCAAGCGCGGCGTCCGCTCCCTGCGGGTCCGCCTGGACGTTGGCCACCCAGCGGTCCAGCACAAGCTGCAGGGCGCCGCCCTCGGGGCGGGTCTTGGTGGAGAGGTTGCGGATGAGCTCGCGGTAGGTGGCCAGGCCCTGGCCCTGGTTGCCCTGCAGGCGGCGCTCGGGCGAGAGGTCCGCGTCCGCCACCACAAAGCCCTTGCCCATGGCGTGCGTGCGGATGGTCTGCAGCAAGAAGCTCTTGCCCGCGCCGTAGCGGCCCACGAGGAAGCGGAAGCTCGCGCCGCCGCTGGCGATGAGGTCCAGGTCATGCAGCAGGGCGCGAATCTCGGTCTCGCGGCCAACGGTGACGTAGGGCAGGCCGATGCGCGGCACCACGCCGCCCTTGAGCGAGTTGATGATGACGGCGGCGATGCGCTTGGGCACACGCGGGTTGGCGCCGGTGGGGTTGCCTTCGTTACTCATAGGCAATGGCCTCTCTTACGTCTTGCTCGTAGTCCTCGATGATAGAGGGCATGCCGGACATTAAGTCGAACTCCAGCGCCGTGTCGCCAAGCAGGTCAAAGAGCTTCTCGTTCACGCTGTCTACCAGCATGTCCAGCGAGGCACCGGCCTGCGGGGGCTGGTGGTCGAGAAGGACCTCGAGCAGGGCGAGTTCCTCGCTCGTGAGGCCGAAGGGCGCGGCCGGCGCCGGCGAGGTTGAGGAGCCGGGAGCGGCGGCTTGGGCCGACGCGGCCGGCGTAGCAGCGGAAGTCGCAACGGGGGTATCTGCGTCCAGCGGACCCGTAGCTGTGGCATCGCCACGCTCGCTCTCCCCTGCCGTCGGAGTGGTCTCACTCGCAAGGTCAAAGAGCGCGGGCTCAGCCATGCCGGGCGCCACGGCTGCCGCAGGCTCTGCCGCCGCTCCGTTCGCCGCAGACTCCAGCGCAGCCGCCCCCGCGCCAGCCGCCGCAGCCGCCGGCTCCACCGTCGCACCCGCGGCCACGCCCGCGCCCGCAACCAGCGCCTCCTCCCGTTCCTCGTCCAGCAGCAGCGACTCGCGCGTGACGCTGGCGGCGGCGCGGATGCCCGCGAGCTGCGAGAGGTCCACGTGGATGGCGCGCCTCTCCCGCTCCTCCTCCCAGGCCAGGCGCTCGGCGATGCGCGCGGAGACGAACTTGTCCACGTACTTGGGCGCGTCCTTCTCCGTCAGCTTGTGCTTGTAGCCAATGGCCTCGCGCAGGCGCTGGTCGCACACGCGCAGGATGCGCCCCAGCTCGGTGCTGCGCGTGGTGGTGCCGTGGAAGGTGCGGTGGACCCAATAGCCGTTCTTGCACACAAAGAGGTTGTGGGGCGAGAGCTCGTAGGCGCAGTCCTCGTGGCGGCTCTCGTCCCAAAAGACGGCGTTCATAAACATGGTGACGGGCATGTCGTACCAGTCGCCAAAGAGCGACTCAACGAGCCCGTACTTGCGGCGCTTCTCGTAGTGGCGGGCGAGGTCTGCCACCACGGCGCAGCACACGTGCGAGAAGGTCTCCGGGCGGTCCCGGTACAGGCGGCTCACGCGCGGCCGGTAGCTAGAGAGCGCGCCCAGCGAGTCAAACATCCGCTCCTCGCCGGGGTGTGGCGCGCCGGCAGCCACGTTCACCTCGGTCTTCTTGACCTTGGGGAGCTGTTCCTCGTACTCGTTCCAAGCGCGCAGGCCCTCCTGAAAGTCCACGATGGCCTGGGTAAAGCTGTCGTCCAGATAGGGGGCGTAGAGCGCGCTATCCAGCCCGTGATAGACAACGTAGTCCCTCAGCCAGCGCTTGGCATATCGCCCCAGGTCAGGATAGGTGGAGTCGTAGGTCTGCCAAAAGTGCTCGATGGCATAAAAGCCCTGCTCAACCTCTGTGAGGCCCTCACGCGGGCGGCCGAGCGGCTCAAGCGTGACGCCAACGCCGCAGATGAGCTCGTAGAGGTGGACGAAGACGTACGAGATGGGCGCCGTGCGCTCGTGGGGGCGCTCGTGGCGCACGTCGGTTCGCCAGCTAAAGTAGCTGCGCAGCTGGCGGTTGTTCATGGTGAGGTAGGTTGGGAAGTACTGCCAGTACGAGCTGGTGGAGGCAACGTTGTCCTCGTAGTCCTCCATGAGTTTGGCCTGCTGGTAGAACAGCCAGGCCCCCGGCTTGGCGCGCGACTCGGGCGTGTGCTCCAGCGCGCGCATCTGCTCAATGCGCGGCGGGACGTAGTTGGCCATCTGCGAGCCGCGCATGACGATGGGCTCGTCGGTGTAGACGCGCCCCGTGCCGGTGCGGGCACGCCCTCCGTCGGTGCGGACACGTGCCCCGTCGGTGCGGACGGTCCGCTTGGGGGTGCGCGGCACCGCCATCTCCGCAAGCACCTCGTCAATCAGGTCCTGAATGTTCACGCGCCACCCCCAATCCCGCCAAAAGGAAACCAAGCATACCACGAATCGAACATCCGTTTGTTACGGGGAGGCGCAGGCAGCCAAACCATGGAACCGCAGGCTATTCGCCCCCATCCCCATCGTTGCGCAGGCCGTTGTAGAGGTCGTCCACAAGCAGGTGAACGAGGTCCTTGCGAACGTCCTCGTGGTTGAGCAGGAAGCTGTAGAACTCCTGATGCTTGTCGTAGTCCTCAACCAGGGCCTCTTCGGTCTGGTCGTCGACGGTGTTGGTGAAATCGCGCTTGGAGTTGGCCTTTGCGCTTTGCCTGACCCTCTCGTTGCCCCTCAACGTGCCGCGCATCGTCATGAGGGAACTCGCGGCAACGTCGGCGTCAAAGCTCGTGCCAAAGCGGGCGTTCCAGTCCGCGATGATGGCAGAGAGCTTCTCGAACGTGTCCGGCGTCAGGCCCATGCCAACGCCGCGGGCAATAGTGACGACGGGAGAGGCCTCGAGCTCGTCGCCCTTGTGCTCGCCAGACTTGGTCACGGTGAAATCGGAGAGCTCCACCTTGTCGGAGATGTCGATGCCGGGCTCGTGGCTGCCAGGTTTGGCAATCTCGCGAATGAGGCACTGGCAGAAGCGGTATTCCATGTGCATGTACTCGTCGGTGAAGGGCGAGCTCATGATGAGGAAGGCATACTGCTTGATGAAGTGGCGGATTATGCGCCTGGCAAGGTCGGCCTCGGCTTCCTCCATCGCCTTGACGATGCGCGCCGCACCCTCCAAAAGGCCCCACATGCGCGCCTTTTCAGCGCCGGTCTGCTTCTCCTTGGCAAGCAGGCCGTAGAACTCGCGGACGTCATCGGCATCGAGGACGTTGAGCTCAATGAGGTGCCGCTCAGTCTCCTTGAGGTCGGAGTAGGTAAGCGGGTTCTCGAGAACGGTGTTCTCGTAGTAGGGGGCGAACGCGTCGGCGATGTCTTCGTAGGAGTTGACGAAGTCCAGAACGAAGGGGGTCTTCTCGTAGGGCGGGCAGATGCGGTTGAGTCTGCTCAGGGTCTGCACCGCCGAGAGGCCATGAAGCTTCTTGACGACGTACATCGCCGAGAGCAACGACTCGTCAAAGCCCGTCTGGTACTTGTCGGCCACGATGAGGATGCGGTAGTCATCGGTATGGAAGAAGTCGGGCAGCTTGTCCTCTCTCATGCCGCCGTTCATGCCGCGCTCGGTGTACTTCTCCCCGTCAACCACGATGTCGCCGGAGAAGGCCACGAGCGCCTGGGCGTGCCCGAGCTTGCCCATGTTCCGCTCGCGCAGCTTGTCATAGGCAAGCCGATAGCGCACCGCGGCCTCGCGGCTGGAGGTGACGATCATGGCCTTGGCCTTGCCACCGAGCTCCTTCGCCACCGTCGAGCGGAAGTGTTCGACGATGACCGCGAGGTTGCCCTCGATGGTCTTGTCGTTGCAGGCGATGAGGTGGGCGAGCTGACGTTTGGCAGACGTCGTCTCGAGCTTGGGGTCGTCGGGGACGGACTTCACCACCTTGCAGAACGAGTCGTAGGTGACGTAGTTGCGCGTGACGTCCACGATGAAGCCCTCGTCGATGGCCTGGTGCATGGAATAGAGGTCAAAGGCCTCCTTCTTGCCCTCGGCATTGAGGGTGCCAAACATGTCGAGCGTCTTGCCCGTAGGCGTGGCCGTAAAGCCAACGAGGGTCACGTTGCGCTGGCGGCCCGAGCGGGCGATGTCCTCGCTGATGATGTCGGAGACCTGGTCGATGGCCGAGCGCCCCTGAACGTCAATGTCGGAGAGCGCGCCGTTAACGGCGGCCATGGTCTCGCCCGAGGTGGAGCCGTGCGCCTCGTCGATGAGCACGGCAAAGTTGGAGCCTGTGCCATCAAAGACGCCCTGCTCGAGGTTGAGGAACGTGGCCATGGTGCACACCACGATGCGGTAGCCGCCCCTAAGCGCTCGGGTAAGCTTGCCGGACTTGCTCGTCTCCCCATGGGAATCGGCAAGGCCCTTGGAGTCGATGACCTTGATGGTGCCGGAGGCCTTTGCCATGTCGAGCACGGCACTCTGGAGCTGGCGGTCCACCACGATGCGATCAGTGACGATAAGCACCTTGCTAAACAGCGGCGCGTCGTCGCCGTCGGCGTAGAGGCCCGAAAGCTTGTGAGCGAGCCAGCAGATGGTGTTGGTCTTTCCCGAACCGGCGCTGTGCTCCACAAGGTAGTCGCGCATGGTCTTGTTCTTGCGGACGTCGTCGCAGATGCGGGTTACGGCACGTAGCTGCTGGTAGCGCGGGAAGACGGGGCGCTCGTCCTTCCTCTTTTTGGACTTTGGGTCGTGGGCGTAGTAGACAAAGTCATAGACCAGCGAGAAGAGCGTGTCCTTGGTGAGCACCTCCTCCCACAGGTAGGCCGTGGCGATGCCGTCTGGCCTGGCGGGGTTGCCGGCAAGGGTCTCGTGCGTTGAACCCTCCTTGCGGATGCCCTGGTTGAACGGCAGGAACTTGGAGTCCTTGCCCTTGAGCTCGGGGCAGACGTAGACGTTGTTGAGGTCAACGGCAAAGTGTGCGAGCGCTCCCACCTTGGGCATGAGCAGGCGCGTCTTGCAGTCGCGCTCGGTCTTGTACTGCTTGATGGCGTCTCGATAGGTCCAACCGGTGCCCGAGGTCTCGCACTTGAGCTCAAAGGTGAAGATGGCCAGGCCGTTGAGGAAGACCACGAGGTCGATGCGCTCGCCCTCCTTGTGGTAGACCTCGTCCATGACCGAGAGGATGTTGGCGTCATAGCGGGCCTGGGCCACACCGTCAAAGGTGGCCGCCGGGCGCGGGTAGACCAAGGAGAGCTCGATTCCGGAGTCGAACTGCACGCCTCCCCAGATGGCCTTGACCAGTCCCTGCTTAGCTATGGCGCTGGCGATCTTGTTGAGGATGGTCTGGCGCGAGCCGCCGTTGTAGATGGCATGCAGGCGCTCGAGCGTATCTGCCTGCGTGGCCTCGAGGAACTCAAAGAGCAGCTCTGGGTCCATGGCGCGCACGGGGTCATAGTGCTCGGAGGCCTTGCGGCGGCGGTAGCCATTGTGCTCAACCAGGTAATTGATGATGAAGTCCTGGAGGGCGGGCTCAATGAGGACGTTCTTCCCCATGCCCCGGCGGCCGGTCCTCATGAGGTGCGAGCCGTGGAGGACGTCCTTGTCCAGCATGTTCCCGCCGTTGGCGGCGCGCTCGTACTCCTCGTCGCTGATGCTTCCCGCCTCAAAGAACCCGGAGCTGTTCTCGGCATCCATGCTAGGCCTCCTCGCCCACGCGGCGCTTGCCGGTGACGTATTCATAGATGAGGGACTGGCGACGCCGCTTGAGCACGTC
>CAVJWS010000086.1:0-8074 GCA_963653485.1 Prevotella sp. CAG:279 | reverse complement strand
GGTCCTCGATGGCCATGATCTGCTCTTTGGTGAAGTCATTGGTGTCGATGAAGTCCTTGGGCAGTGCCATGTTGCTTCCTTTCCGCCGGAGCTGGCCGGCTGCGTCTCGCGCAGGGTTTCCCCCGCGCTCCTCACGGCGCCCCCATAGACGCCGCTCGATTCCGTGACATGACTTTGCGCCCGTCGGCCAGCCGCGCCCAGACCAAGCCGGGTTTACTGACCGCTCACCGAGCGTCAACCCCAGTAAACCGCCCCCACGCAGGCAATTTGCCGCTTGAGGTCCCGCCGGTAAACGGTAGCGGTAGACCCCGATACGCCCTTGGGACAGCCCGGGCACCTGCGGCGGCCAACCCCGTTTAGTTGGCAAAAAATGGCGGGACAAGCCCGATTCTTGACACTTCTCGCCAGTCTCGTGAAAATGCGGCCGTGGCGAAGGGGGCTTCGCCTTCCTTACTTCGTGTGCGGCAAAGGGGGCTTTGCCGCATTGGGAAAGAGGGACCATGGGTTCGGTCATTTTCTTCTGGTACACGATGCTGGTTCTTGCCCTTTGCTTTGGCACGGCCTGCATCTCCGCCTTTGCGTACGCCTCGTCGGGCCGCAAGATGCTGCTGTTCCTTGCGGCGCTCTTCCTTGTGTATACGTTCGAGACCTCAACCGTCTTCTTCAACGAGTTCGTGAACCAGAGCGTCCTCACGACCACCACGGGCTACTACAGCATCGACCACCTGTGGCTGAGGACCGTGCTTGGCACCGCGGCGCAGGCCTGCACGCAGCTGGCCGCCGCCTCCCTTTTGAGGGAGACGAAGTACCACCGCACCATACTTATATGTGTCGCCTTCTTTGCGGCGAGCATCCTTGCGGGCATCTTTATGCCCGAGGGCGGGCTGCGCCAGTTCGTCTACTACACGCTGAGGCAGGTCGGCTTTGCCGGCGTCCTCATCTACCTGGCCATTTCCTGCCACTCGACGCAGGATCAGGGCCTGCGCGAGCGTCTGCTGAAGTACCGCCGCGCCTACGTCGTCCTCTGGGTGCTCGTCTGCTGCGTGGTGATCGAGGACCTGGTCGTCACCACCTTCGTGCATGTAGAGAACAACCCCAGCTGGATGGTCCTGTTCCTCTCCGAGCGCAACTTCTGCGAGAATGTCCTGGCCGCCTTCATGGCCTACCTCACCATCCGCTACGCCCTGCGGCTGCTCTCCATCCGCATCCAGCAGGCGCCCACGCTCGAGAAGGTCGACGACCTGGAGGAGCGCGTGAAGGAGCAGATGGAGCTGTTTGCCAGCACCCACAGCCTGTCCGAGCGCGAGTCGCAGGTTTTGGCGCTGGTGGTGCTCGGCAGCTCAAACCAGCAGATTGCCACCAAGCTCTACCTCGCCGAGGGCACCGTGAAGAAGCACGTCCACAACATCATGGTGAAGACCGGCACCAAGGACCGTGAGTCGCTCACCCTGCGCTTCTGGAGGGGGTAGGACAGGCCGTTCGGCGCGCGGGACTTCGCCGCGCTTGCCTCGCCATGGCCCGAGGACGCCATGCGTCACCCGCCCCCCCTGCCAAGCAACATGCCCACCCTGCTCACCGCACGCAGGGCGCCTGGGAGCGCCACAGCCGATGCCTAAACCCGGCCGTATCCCCCTCCCGCTCACCGCCAAAATGCCGCCGTTCGCGCTGAGGGCGCCTGTGGGGGCCATTTTTGCTCGTCTTCTCGTTTTCCCAGCTAGGTTATGCCGTCAACACGTTTAAACCAGCCCTAAACCCCAATAAACCGATGTGCCGCAAGGGGGCTAGAGGCAGCTCCCTATCATCCTTTCCGGTAAGTCGCGCGCTCCCCGTCGCGCGCGACGAAGACAAGCGGGCACGCCCGCTGGGACGGAGGGACATATGAACGCATCGAACGAGTCGCAGGAGCCGCAGGGGAGCCCCGCCGTGGGCAACCCCGATGCGGCGTACATGGCGACCGCAGACGGCAACGTCGAAGCCCAGGCCGGCATCGCCGCAGAGGCCGACGCGGCCAACGAAGCCACCACGGCTGACGAGAGCCAGGCCGGCCAGGAGCGAATCCTCGGCACCGCGCCGGTGGCCACGCTGTTCGGGCGCTACGCGCTCACCACGCTCGTTGGCTATCTCGCGCAGATCGTCATGGTGATTCTTGAGGGCCTGGTGATTGGCCAGGGCCTGGGAGCCGCGGGCCTCGCCTGCATCACCGTGGTGCTGCCGCTCGAGCTGCTCAACCTCGCCCTTGGCGGCGCGCTTGGCTCGGGCACCTCCTCGCTCGTGGGCGAGCTTCGCGGCGCCGGAGACGAGGCCGGCGCGCAGAAGGCCTTCTCGCAGGGCTTCTGGCTCACCGCCTACCTAGTGGCCGCGCTTTCCGCCCTCATCTGGATAAACGCTCCCCAGGTAGCCGAGTTGCTCGGCGCCACGGGCGACCTGGTCGGCGACGTCACGCGCTTCATCCGCACGCTCATGATGCTCTACCCGTTCTGCTCGCTCGGACAGCTGCTCATGGCCTGCCTGCGCACCGACGAGAAGCCCCACGTCGCAAGCGCCATCACGGTGGCGTCCTCGGCCCTCAGCTTCCTGTGCCTGTTCACCACTGTCATCGTGCTCAAGCTCGGCTTTGGCGCCACGGGCCTCTACTTTGGCCTCTCCACCGCCCTGTGGTTCACCGCCATCATCTACATGAACGGGAGCCGCCACAGCGGCCTGCACGTCACCCTCTCCGAGATGCGCCTCTCGCCCGAGATCGCCAAGACCATCCTGCGCCGCGGCGTCCCGCTGTTCGGCGTGCAGGCGGCGAGCCTCGTGTACACCACCGTCATCAACAACTACCTGGGCTCCCTTGGCGGAGACGGCGACCTGGCCGCGTTCTCGGTCATCAACGGCTACGTCATCTACCTGCTCGACATGGCCTGCCTCGCCTCCACCATGGGCCTCGCGCCCATCGCGAGCTACAACGCCGGCGCGGGCAAGCCCAAGCGCCTCATCTCGCTGTTGCGCGTGAGCATGGGCGGCACGGTGGTGGCGCTGGCCGTGGTGGTTGGCATCGTCATGGCCGCCGCCGAGCCCGTCTCGGCCTTCTTCCTGGGCGCCGACGCCTCTGACGCGGAGCTTTTGGCCCTCACGGTCTCGCACTTCCTGCCCATCCTCATCGCCGCGCCGCTGGGCTTCTCGGCCCAGGTCGCCTCGGCCTACTTCCAGGCCGTGGGGCGCGAGGGCATCTCCACGGTGCTCTCCGTGAGCCGCTACCTCATCTTTGCGGTGCCGCTCATCGTTGCCCTCTCCGTGCCCTTTGGCATCGAGGGCGTCTGGTGGGCCCAGCCCGTCGCCGACGTGCTCGCCGCGGTTCTCTCCCTCTTCTTCTGCGTGAGGGAGGCAAGGAGCCTTCGCGCGCAGGCATAAGGAGCAGCAACATCTATGAGAAAGGGAGCGCCAGCCGATGCTGACGCTCCCTTTCGTTTGGCATCTCTAAACGACGCTTAGGCCAGGGCGGCCTCGATGGCGGCGTTGAAGTAGGGCAGGTCGTCCGGGCAGCGGCTCGTGATGAGCACCTGGCCGTCGGAATCATCCACGTGGGCCTGCTCGTCAACCCACGCAAAGCCGCCGTTCTCCATGTCGAGACGATTGAACTCGCAGCTCGTCACGGTCTTGCCGGCGGCCACGCCGGCGTTCACGAGCAGCCACGGGCCGTGGCAGATGCAGGCCACGACCTTCTTGGCCTCCATGAACTCGCGCATGATGCGGTGGGCCTCGGGGTTGATGCGCAGGCGGTCCATGTTCACGGTGCCGCCGGGCACGATGAGGACGTCAAAGCCCTCGGCGCCGGCCTCAGCCAGGGAGAGATCGGGGACGATCTGCTGGGAGTCGTAGCGGTCGCCCGTGACGCAGTCAATGGGGTTCTGGGCCGCGGCGATCTTCACCTCGGCGCCACGCTCGCGCAGGTACTCGACGGGCTGGAGCAGCTCGGGCTCCTCGGTGCCGTAGCCCTCGACGATGACGAGGGCGCTCTTGCCGGTAAGGTCAGCCATTCTTCTCCCCTTTTCTGGCGCAGCCGCGCCAACGGTTGTCCAACGGGCACGAAGATAGCGGCAAGTCGGCTGTCCAATCCGCGGACTTCTGTAAGCGGGGACACTCTCTCGGCGGAGGCCTCGAACTAGCCGCCCGCTACTCAACGCCAGCTTCGCTAAGGCCGGCACATCCACGAGCGGAGACGGGACTTCCGGCGAGCGCGTCACGAAGGCGGCGCAGCGCGTCGCAGGCCTCGCCCACGCTCGTGGTCGTGGCGTCCACGAGCAGCCGGCTCACGCCAGCGCCGGCCAGCTCCGCCGCACGAGGGGCGAGGTCGATGGGCTCATCAAGATAGACGCGCGAGCGGCCGCGGGCATCGGTGCGCACGGGCAGGCGGCGCCCGTCGATGTTCACAAGCCAATGCGGGCGGGCGCGGTGCGGGCAGGTGGCGTGGTTGCGGTCGCAGTCATAGGCAGCCTGCAGGGCGCAGTGCTCGCAGGTCATGAGGCAGGGGCGCCCAAAGGCCACCACGCCAAGCGAGGGCATGGCCTCGCGGTCAGCGTCATACGCCTCGACAGGCGACGGCTCGCACGCTTGCTCGCTCGTCTTGGCAGGCGACACGGCATGCGCGAGCTCGCACACCTCGGCAAGGGAGAGCTCCGGAGAGAGCCAAACGAAGCTCGCCCCAAGACTTTCAAGAGCCTGCAGCGCAGCGGTGTTATGAACAGGGATACAGCCTCGGACCTCGACCAAGGCACCACGCTCGGCGGCCAAGGAAAGCTCAGAGAGGTTGCCCACGGCAACGGGAGCGCCGGCGGCAATCCACGGGTCTATGCGGGCGTGGTCAGACTCACGGCAAACCTCGTCAAGAACAGGGACAACGTCGGCCTCGCGCACGGCGCAAAGCAGCTCAGCCGTTGGCTCAAGGTCAATGACATCGAGGTAGATGCGTGTGGCTCCGGCCTCGCGCAAGGCATCAGCGTCCGCGAGGCTCCCAACCAACGCACACAGCTCACAGCTGTTAGGCATAAGGCAGCACCACCTCGTGGAACTCGGGACGCACGGCACAACGCACTAAGAAGAGGCCGGCTCCTGCGTCACAGACGGCACGCAAACATTCAAAACAACCGCATCTCGTTATCCCAATGCCCCTGAACGCCATCAATCTTTCGCATGGTTCACAGTTAGTGCTCAAGGCTGCTCACCGCCTCGGCCGCCAAGCGCTCCAGCTCGGCGCTTTTGGTCACGCGGGCCTCGGCTCCCGCGGGCATGGGGCGAGGGCAGGGGCAGGCAATGGTCTCCCCCGCCGCAACGTCACGGGTTGCCTTGACCACGAGGAAGCGCTCGGGGTCGTCGAGCGGGCGCAGCTCAATGGAGTCGCCAGCGCCCACCGGCTCGTCCAGCCGCACAAAGACGGTGCCGCGGAGCTGCTGGCCGTCGCGCGGGACAAAGCCCGGCTCAGGCTCAAAGCCAACCACGGCACCCACTAGCTCGCCCCGGTTGCCGCTGCGCTCGTAGCTCATAAGCTCGTTGCCCGAAGTCCCCCACAGGTAGGCGTCCGTAAGCCCGCGGTTGAAGCTGCGCTTGAGCATCCTCCGAGAGTCGAGCGAGCCGTCCGGGGTCACGAACAGGGAAGCGACGCTCTCGCCATGAGTGACATTATCGCAGGTAACAGGATTGCCAGAAGCCGGATTCGCCGCATCGGCACGCCTACCAGAGACGTCTTCGTAGCACCCGCCTGCACTCAACGCCGGGGTCTCGCCCAGTGCCGCAGCCTCGTCCATACACACGCCCGCTGCCCAGGCATCGAGGGCGGCGCGATAGGCCGAGGTCACGGCCCATACGTAGGCGGCAGGCTTCATACGGCCCTCGAGCTTGAGGGCCGAGACGCCCGCACGGGCAAGCTCGTCGATGTGCTCGATGACGCAGTTGTCATGCGTGCAGAGGGCGCGCTCGCGCTCGGCAGGCTGCAGGCGCACGCCGGCCCCGCCCACCAAGTCAAAGGGCAGGCGGCAGGGCTGGGCGCAGAGGCCGCGGTTGGGCGAGCGACCCTGCCGCAAGAAGCTCGAGAGCATGCACACCCCCGAGTAGCTGGGACAAATTGCCCCGTGGGAAAAGACCTCGAGCTCAATGCTCGTCTTGGCGGAAATGGCCGCAATCTCCGCCAAGGGCAGCTCGCGGGAGAGCGTCACGCGGCTGGCGCCGAGGCGCTCGCACAGGCGCACGCCGCGCGTGTCGTGGACGTTTGCCTGGGTGGAGACGTGAATCTCGGCCTGCGGGAGTTGGCGGCGCACCTCGGCCAAAAATCCGAGGTCTTGGATGATGAGGGCGTCGGCGCCGGCGTCGAGCACGCTGCGCGCGGCCTCGACGGCACCCGCAAGCTCGGCCTGCTTCACGGCCACGTTCATCGTCACATAGACGCGCACGCCGCGGCCGTGTGCAATCCCGCACAGGCCCGGCAGCTCGTCAGGCGCAATTCCGCCCGCGCGCCGGCGGGCGTTCAGCTGCCCCGTGACGCCGCAGTAAATGGCGTCCGCGCCGGCCGCCACGGCCGCCAGGAACGCCTCGCGGTCTCCCGCGGGGGCCAGCAGCTCGGGTATGTTTCGCCTCGTAGTCACGGCACACGAGTCTAGCAGGGCAAGGTTGGCCCAGCAGCCGTCAAGGACGGCGCACGGCGCTTCAAGCAAAAGTGCACCTCACGCTAGGGCGGAAATGGCCGGACCCTCACCCCAAGCCATCAAGCGGCACAAACGAACGAATACCCTCGCCCGCCATCCGGAAAGCCTCGGCCCATACGCAAGACGCGAGTTGCCCCATTTCAGCCCGGAAAACGCATCGGCACGGCGGCACGCATCGCGTCATAATGGTGTGTTGTGCCGCGGCCGCCCAGCTGTGCCACGGCAGGGCGGGCGCGCGCCAGCGCACGCAAGCGCACGTCGGCCAAAACAGGGCCCCAGCCTGGGGCATCGAGAATCGGGCGAGTCCCGAGAAGGGCAGGACGAATGGTCTTCCGCACCTACGTTGAGAAGAAGCCGGGCTTCGACGTGGAGGCGCAGCAGCTCGCGCAAGAGTTGCGCACCATCCTTGGCATCGGCGGCCTCACGCGGCTTCGCGTCATCAACCGCTACGACGTCGAGGGAATCGAGGAGGACCTCTTCAACCGCTGCGTCCCCGTCGTCTTCAGCGAGCCGCAGGTAGACACGGCCACCCCCGAGCTGCCGGTTGAGGGCGTTGGGCTCAACGAGGCCGGCCAGGTCGTCAGTGCCCCCGCAAACACCGCCGTCTTTGCCGTGGAGTACCTCCCCGGCCAGTTTGACCAGCGTGCCGACTCCGCCAGCGAGTGCGTGCAGCTCGTCTCCTGCGGCGAGCGCCCCGACGTGCGCTCCGCCAAGGTTTATGTGCTCGAAGGAGAGCTCAGCGCCGATGACGTCGAGGCCATCAAGCACTACGTCATCAACCCCGTCGAGGCCCGCGAGGCAAGCCTTGCCACCAAGGAGACCCTCAAGATGGAGGTCGCCGTCCCGGGCAACGTGGAGACGCTCACCGGCTTCCTCGAGCTCGACGAGGCGGGCCTCGCCAGCTTCATCTCCGAGCGCGGCCTGGCCATGGACCTCGCCGACATCAAGTTCTGCCAGGAGTACTTCGCCGGCGAGAAGCGCGACCCCACCATCACCGAGATTCGCGTCATCGACACCTACTGGTCCGACCACTGCCGCCACACCACCTTCGGCACCCAGCTCGAGAACATCCAGATCGACGACGAGCTTGTGAAGGTTGCCTTTGAGAAGTACCTCGAGGCCCGCCACGAACTCGGCCGCGACGCCAAGCCCGTCTGCCTCATGGACATGGGCACCATCGGCGCCAAGTACCTCAAGCACGAGGGCATCCTCAAGAACCTCGACGAGTCCGAGGAGATCAACGCCTGCACCGTCAAGGTGAAGGTGGACGTGAACGGCACCGACGAGGACTGGCTGTTCCTCTTCAAGAACGAGACCCACAACCACCCCACCGAGATCGAGCCCTTCGGCGGCGCGGCCACCTGCATCGGCGGCGCCATCCGCGACCCGCTCTC
>CAVJWS010000085.1:0-8126 GCA_963653485.1 Prevotella sp. CAG:279 | reverse complement strand
AGCTTGATGAGGTTGTTCATCTCGACGGCGTACTCCAGCGGCAGCTCCTTCGAGACCGGGTCGGCAAAGCCGTTCACCACCATGGTGCGGGCCTCCTGCTCAGAGCAGCCGCGGCTCATGAGGTACATGATCGTGTCGTCCGAGATGCGGCCGATGGTGGCCTCGTGGCCCACGCTGGCGGTGGCGTTGCGCACGTCCATCGCCGGGATGGTGTCGGAGCGGCTGATGTCGTCGAGCATGAGCGAGCTGCAGCTCACCGAGGCGCGGGCGCGGTCGGCCTTCTTGGTGACCACCACCGAGCTGCGGAAGGTGGAGATGCCGCCCGCCTTGGAGAGGCTCTTGGTGTCGATGCTGGCGCGCGTGTCGGGCGCGGCGAGCGTCACCTTGCAGCCTGTGTCGAGGTTCTGCGTGGCGCCGGCGAAGGTGATGCCGGTGAACTCGCAGGTGGCGCGGGCGCCGGCGAGGATGGAGCTGGGGTAGAGGTAGGAGACGTGGCTGCCGAACGAGCCCGAGACCCACTCCACCTTGCCGTCCTCCTCAACGCGGACGCGCTTGGTGTTGAGGTTGTACATGTTCTTGGACCAGTTCTCGATGGTGGAGTAGCGCAGGCGCGCGCCCTTGCCCACAAAGAGCTCCACCGCGCCGGCGTGGAGGTTGGCCACGTTGTACTTGGGCGCCGAGCAGCCCTCAATAAAGTGCAGGTCAGCGCCGGGTTCCACGATGATGAGCGTGTGCTCGAACTGGCCGGCGCCGGCGGCGTTGAGGCGGAAGTAGCTCTGCAGCGGGAAGTCGAGCTTCACGCCGGCGGGCACGTAGACGAACGAGCCGCCGCTCCACACGGCGTAGTGCAGCGCCGCGAACTTGTGGTCGGTCATGGGGATGAGGGTGCCGAAGTGCTCGCGGATCATGTCCTCGTAGCCGCTCTGCATGGCGTCCTCCACCGTGGTGTAGACCACGCCGGACTTTGCCACCTCGTCCTTCATGTTGTGGTAGACGATCTCGGAGTCGTACTGGGCGCCCACGCCGGCCAGGCTCGTGCGCTCGGCCTCGGGGATGCCCAGGCGCTCGAAGGTGTCCTTGATGTCGTCGGGGACCTCGTCCCAGCTCTCGGCCTGCTTGGAGCCGCTGGCCACGTAGGTGGAGATGGCGCTCATGTCCAGGCCGCCGATGGCCGGGCCCCAGTTCTTGGGCATCTCCATGCGCTCGTAGGTGGCAAGTGCCTTGAGGCGCATCTGCAGCATCCAGTCGGGCTCGTTCTTCTTGCGGCTGATCTGCTCGACCACCTCGCCCGAGAGGCCGTCGGCGAAGCGCTCGTAGCCGTCCTCGGGCTTGACGAAGTCGTACATGGAGCGGTCGACGTCGGCGACCTCGGCGCGCTTGCGCTCGGGCGCGGCGCCGGCCACGGCGTCCGCGGCGCTTCCTACCTGCGGTTTGTTGCCCGCAAGCAGCTGGCTGTCGTTGGCCATCGCTTACGCCTCCGCCTTCTCGAGCTCGGCCTCGGCGCGCTCGTAGCTCTCGAAGCCGTTGCGGTCGATCTGGTCGATGAGCTCGGGGCCGCCGTGGGCCACGAGGTGGCCGCGCACCATGACGTGGGTGTGGTCGACGCTCACGCGCTCGAGGATGCGGGTGTTGTGCGTGATGATGAGCAGGGCGCCGTCGCACTGCTCGCGGTAGGCCGTGATGCCGCGCGAGACCACCGAGAGGGCGTCCACGTCCAGGCCCGAGTCGGTCTCGTCGAGGATGGCGAGCTTGGGCTGCAAAAGCAGCAGCTGCAGCATCTCGACCTTCTTCTTCTCGCCGCCGGAGAAGCCCACGTTGAGCTCGCGGGTGAGGTAGGAGGAGTCCATGTCGAGCTCCTCGCACAGCTCGCCAACGCGGCGGCGGAACTGCTTGGCGCTCATCTTGAGCTCGGGGCGCTTCTGGCAGATGGTGCGCAGGAAGCTGTAGAGCGGCACGCCCGGAATCTCAACCGGGGCCTGGTAGGAGAGGAACAGGCCCGCCAGCGAGCGCTTGTCGGGGGAGGCGTCGGTGAGGTCGGCGCCGTCGAAGGTGACGGTGCCGGCGGTGGTGCGGTAGGTGGGGTCGCCCATGATGACGTGGCCGAGCGTGGACTTGCCGGCGCCGTTGGGTCCCATGAGCACGTGGCACTCGCCGGCGTCCACGGCCAGGTCGATGCCGTGCAGGATCTGCTTTTCGTCGGCGCTTGCGCTCACGCCGTTCACGTTGAGGAGGTGTTCCATCTCTTGCCCTTCTTGCTAGGGAAACGACGTTGCTGATAATACCCCACCGCCATGGGGATTATCCTGGCCGTGCTCCGGAAATGCCCCGAACGTGGTGGGTTTTTGAATGTGTGCCAAAGCTAACTCGGAACCCGCAGGTTGCGGGGGCGTTTCGATGGCTTGCCTTCTCGCGGTTCCCACCGCCGTGAAGGGGCTAGGATGAAACGCGCTGCTTCGGTGGGGCCTTGCGCCTGCGCGCCCGTGCCGGCTCGTAGGCCCCCGGCGGCGCTCGTTGTTCGTTGTTTGGAGGAAGTCTTGGACAAGTGGAAGGCCCTTGGGCGTTTCGTTGGCTCGCACATGCCCATCATCGCGCCGCTGTGCGTGGCGGCCGGCGTCTTGCTGCCGCAGGTGTTCGTGCCGATGCAGAAGTTCGTCTCGCCGCTCTTTGCCTTCATGACCTTCCAGGGCTCGCTCAACAACGACTTCAAGAGCGTGGCCAGGCAGTTCGCCCACCCGGTGGACATCATCGTCATCCTGGCCGTCACCATGTTCGCCATGCCCATCGGTGCCTATGCGCTCGCCAACCTGCTGTTTGCGGGCGACCCCAACCTCGTCACCGGCGCCACGCTGGAGTATTGCGTGCCGGTTGGCGTGGTGAGCTTCATGTGGTGCGACATGTACGCCGGCGACCTGTCGCTGGCGCTTTCCACCATCCTCATCTCCACCGTCATCTCGCCGTTCACCATTCCGTTTTCCCTGCAGGCCCTGCTGGGCGCCACGGTTGAGGTGGACGTCCTCGGCATGATGTCCAACATGGTGTTCATGATCGCCCTGCCCGCCATCGCCGGCATGCTCGTGAACAACCTCACCTACGGCTGGGCGCAACGCAAGCTCTCCCCGGCCTTGGCGCCGGCCTCCAAGCTCGTGCTCGTGGTGATCATCTGTGCCAACTCCTCGCAGATGAGCGACTACATGCGAAACCTCACCCCGCAGCTTGTGGGCATGGCGCTGTTCATCCTGCTCTACGCCACCTTTGGCTTCCTCGTTGGCCTGGTGGTGGCCAGGTTGCGCCGCCTTTCCCAGCCCAAGTTCGTGACCTCGTGCTTCTGCACGGGCCTGCGAAACATCAGCGCCGGCGCGGTGCTCGCCGCCCAGTTCTTCCCCGGCGAGGTGGTCTTCCCCGTGATGATGGGTACCCTCTTCCAGCAGATTCTCGCCGGCGTCTTCGGCTCGGTGATGAACCGCATCGTCGGCAAGGCTCCTAACAGGGCTAAGCGAATTATCCGCTAAATTCATAACCTGCGCACAAAATGTATGTGATTACGTAGACATTTGAGCCGTTTGCGGGTTTATTCGTACCGTCTACCGTTCACAGAGGAAAACCTACCGTTCACAAACTAAGAGACTTTGACAAAACCACAAAAATATGAGCGGCCTATTGTGTCCTCCTGAAAAGGCGTGCCGGCAGGCATGTCTTCGGGAGGTTGCCACCATGGCTGCCCCAATCCCGCGAGCAGGGACACTCGCAGGGAGGGGCCGCGGCGGCAAGGCTCGTCGGCTGTGGCGTGCGCAAGGCAGGCGCCGCAGGCTTGGCTTCCAAGGCGGGGCGGGGCGAGGGCCCAGGCCCAGCCTTGGCTCCCGAGACGGGGAGCGGGCGCGGGGCTCGCTTTCGGCCTTGGGATAAGGAAACGGCCAGCTTGCGCTTTGCCCTTTGTATTGCGCGACACGTGCGGCGGGCACCTTTCCGGGGACGGGACTGCCTGCGCGCAGGACCACAAACGGGGAGAGAAACCATGGTCTTCGACTTCACTGGCAAGACCGCCATCGTCACCGGTGGCACCCAGGGCATCGGCCTTGAGATTTCGCGTGGCATCGTCGCCGGCGGCGGCCACGTCGTGCTCATCGCGCGTAGCAAGGACAAGGGCGAGGCCGCCGTGGCCGAGCTGGGCGAGGGCAACTACTTCTACCAGCTCGACGTGAGCGACACCGCCAAGGCCCGCGAGACCGTCGAGCAGATCTTTGCCGAGGTCCCGGGCGTGAACACCCTCATCAACTGCGCCGGCGTCATCTCCACCAAGAAGTTTGACGAGATTGACGACGCCGAGTGGCGCCGCACCATCGACATCAACCTCAACGGCGTCTTCACGATGATGAGCGCCGTGTACCCGCACTTCAAGGAGGCCCACGCGGGCACCATCGTCAACGTCTCCTCCGTTGCCGGCAAGATCGGCGGCGGCCTGCTCGGCACCGCGGCCTACGCCAGCTCCAAGGCCGGCGTGAACGGCCTCACCAAGGCGGTGGCCAAGGAGGGCGGCAAGTTCGGCATCCGCTGCAACGCCGTGTGCCCGTCGCTCACCCTCACCGACATGACCTCCATCCTCTCTGACGAGAACTCCCAGCGCATCATCGCCGGCATCCCCCTGGGCCGCGCCGCCCAGGCCAGCGAGCCCGCGCAGATGGTGCTGTTCTTCGCCTCCGACGCCGCGAGCTTCGTCAACGGCGAGATCGGCGACTGCGACGGCGGCATCGTCCTCGACGGGTAATCTGCGCCGAGCGAACCACTCCAACCAACGTCTTGACCATTTGCGAGCCTGCCTTCGCGGCGGGTTCCTGGCGTGCGCCGGCGCGGCCGCGCCTTCACAAGAAGCGAGTCTTATATGAGCGAAGAGATTCAGGAGCAGGAGAAGAAGCCCTTCTTCAAGATGAACTCCATCCCCGGCGCCACCATCCTGGTGCCCCTGCTGCTCGGCTGCCTGCTGAACACCCTTTTCCCTGACCTGTTCACCACGCTGGGCAGCTTCACCCTCGGCATGACGCAGAACGGCGTGAGCCCGCTGGTGGGCGCCTTCCTGCTCATCGTGGGCACCACCATCTCGTTCAAGAGCGCCCCCGCCGCCGCCGCCCGCGGCGCCATCATCATCATCGCCAAGCAGATCGTCGTCATCGCGGTGGCCATGCTGGTGCTGGTCACGGGCAACAACTTCTGCGGCCTCACGGCCATGGTCATCCTGGCCGCCTGCACCGGCGCCAACAACGCCATGTACGCCGGCCTCATGGGCACGATGGGCAACGAGGCCGAGCGCGGCGCCGTCGCCATCACCACGCTGGTGGTTGGCCCGCCCGTCACCATGATCGTGCTGGGCGCCGCCGGCCAGGCCTCCATCGGCTGGACGCTCGTGGGCGCCATCCTGCCCATCGTCGTGGGCATCATCTTGGGCAACGTCTTCCCGAGCTTCAAGAAGATGATGGCCCCGGCCCTCACCGGCATCATCGTGCTGACCTTCTTTGCCATGGGCACCACCATGACCTTTGGCCAGCTCATCGCCGGTGGCGTGCCCGGCATCCTGCTTGGCGTCATCTGCTCGGTGGTCTTTGCCGTCCCGGCCGTCTTTGTGGACCGTCTGACGGGCGGCACCGGCGTGGCTGGCGCCGCCATCTCGAGCTGCGCCGGCGCCAACGTGGCGACGCCTGCCGCCATGGCCGCCACCGACGAGGCCCTCTACGGCGGCGAGGTCCTCGCCGTGGCCACCGCCCAGGTTGCCGCCTGCGCCATCGTGACCGCCATCCTCACGCCCATCGTCACGAGCTTCGTCTACAAGCACTTCAACAAGGACGCCGAGGCCCAGCCCGCCGAGGCGTAGGGGAGCGGCTTAGGCCGACTGACCCTGGAGTTCAGTGCTCCCACATCGGTTGCGCAATTTGGGACGTCTGCGATTTCAATGTCGCGGGCGTCCCTCTTTTTTGCTTGGGATGGTGGCCGAGCGGGACTTCTCTGCAACTCTCTGCGGTGTTTGGGGAGCATGGCCTGTTCGTCGGGGGTTCGCCTATGAGCCGCCCCGCTTCCTTATGCGGCGCGCTTGCGTCGCTTCGCGGTGCTTGGGGGCTTAGCGTCCGGTTGCCGTTACGCCTGCTTGCGCAGCCTTGTCCCGCCCTGCGCGGCATGTCGCGGGCCTGTCCTACGAACATGACGTGGGGGCGGGGTGGAAGGGTGCGGCGGAGGGTTTAGTGTCCGGAACGTGCGCTATTCTCGAACGTGAGAAATCGTAGCGAGGAGAGACATGGCTTTCGTACACCTTCACAACCACACCGACTACTCCATGCTGGACGGCGCCACCCGCATCTCGGACATGGTGAAGCGCGCGGTGGACCTCAAGATGCCGGCCGTCGCCATCACTGACCACGGCTACATGTACGGCGTGCCTGACCTGGACCTGGAGTGTGCCAAGTACAACCACGCCCAGGATGACTGGCAGCAGTGGTTCCATGACAAGGAGAACTTCGCCAAGGGCCGTGAGATCGTGGAGCCCGACGCCGCCGAGCACCCCGAGGCCCACGCCCAGTGGGCCATCGACGTGGCGGCCCACGAGGCCGGCCAAGACCTGGACGAGGTCAAGCCGCGCCCGCTGGTGAAGCCCATCTTTGGCTGCGAGGCCTACTTCACGCCGGACGAGACCCTCGCCCGTGACCACAAGCCCGAGCTCTACCACATGATCTTGCTCGCCAAGAACCAGACGGGCTACGTCAACCTCATGCAGATGATGAGCGACGCGGCCGTGCGCGGCTTCTACTACAAGCCGCGCACCACCCTGCAGATGCTCAAGGACCACAGCGAGGGCATCATCGCCACCTGCGCCTGCGTCTCGGGCATCATCCCGCGCTCCATCCTGCGCGGACAGCCGGACGAGGCGCTCAGGTGGGCCCGCACCTTCAAGGAGGTCTTTGCCCCCGGGGACTTCTACATCGAGATTCAGGACCACGGCCTCACCTTTGAGAACGGCATGACCGACCGCCAGCTCTCCGAGCAGCTCATCGACCTGGCCAACGCGCTCGAGCTCAAGGTCATCTGCACGAACGACTTCCACTACCTGCTGCGCGAGGACGCCCCCACGCAGGACCTCATGATGTGCATCGGCATGAACGCCAAGGTCGACGATGACAACCGCATGCGCATGGAGGGCTCGGAGTTCTACATGAAGACCGAGGAGGAGATGCGCGAGCTCTTCTCCTGGTATCCCGAGGCCTGCGACAACACGCTCGAGATTGCCGAGAAGTGCAACGTCGAGCTGGACTGGGATCAGATCATCCTGCCGCGCTTCCCGCTTCTGGACGAGGGGGAGACGCACGAGAGCCAGTTCCGCCGCGAGTGCGAGAAGGGCCTGCGCCAGCACTACGGCGAGGACTGGGCCACGCGTGAGATCGGCGGCGTGAACATCAAGGAGCGCTTCGAGTACGAGTACAAGGTCATCTGCGACAAGGGCTTCGCCGCCTACTTCCTCATCGTGGCCGAGTACGTGCAGTGGGCCAAGGACAACGGCATCGGCGTGGGGCCGGGCCGAGGGTCGGCCGCCGGCGCCATCGTGGCCTACGCCATGAACATCACGGCGTTCGACCCGCTCGAGAACGGCCTGATGTTCGAGAGGTTCCTCTCGCCGCAGCGTACCGAGATGCCCGATATCGACATGGACTTCGACGATGAGCGTCGCCTCGAGGTCGTGGAGCACGTGCGCCAGCTCTACGGCCCCGAGAAGGTCACGCACGTCATCACCTACTCCACCATCAAGGCCAAGCAGGCCATCAACGACTCCGCCCGCGTGCTGGACTACCCGGTCTACGTGGGGCAGCGCCTCTCCAAGCTGGTGCCGGCGGACCCGAGCGTGAAGCTGCGCCAGGTGCTCGAGCAGCAGCCCGGCAAGGAGGACCTCTACAACCCGGACTTTGCCGAGGCCTACAAGACCGACGAGGACGCCCGCCGCATCATCGACACGGCGCTCTCCATCGAGGGTCTCATCCGCGGCGAGGGCGTCCACGCCTGCGCCGTCCTCATCTGCCGTGACCCGGTCAACGAACACTGCCCCACCAAGCTCGACACCAAGGGCGGCGTGGAGATCACCCAGTACGAGGGCCACA
>CAVJWS010000084.1:0-8585 GCA_963653485.1 Prevotella sp. CAG:279 | reverse complement strand
CGCCGGTGACGGCGCTGATGACGGCCGCCACGATGAGCATGATGACCATGGGGTCTGCCATCTGCTGGAAGAAGCGGATCCACATCGGGGTCTTCTCTTCTTCCTTGAGCTTGTTGGGGCCGTTGGCCTCAAGCCTCTTGGCGGCCTCGGCAGAAGCGAGGCCGGCCGTGGCGTCGGTTGCCTGGTTGGCGACGACGTCGGAGCATGGCAATAGGTATTCGCGCAATTTACCCTCCTGGATGTAGGGCGCGAGCCAGATTGATTCCCGATCATAATTCCCAGGAGGGCAAGGGCTCATCAAGGCTGCCATGGCTCGCGCGTTTGTCAATGGTGCCCATGCTACCCCATTCGGCCAGGCACGATGCACGCGAGTTTGTGGGGAGTGCGGCAGACGGCTTGAATTGGCACCCGTGCGTCGATGTCCTCCCCAACATCGCACGTCCGCACGTCGCTCCCGACACTGCTCACAGATGCCATTCCCGCATTGGCACCCGTATGCGGCGCCGCACATGAAGAGGCGAACGGGCAGCCCAGCCAAGTCTCCGCCATTGGCGCCATTTCCGCGCAACATCGCGCACGTTCGCGCACGCCAGACGCTGCTGCGGCCGCACGCCAACTTATGCATTCCAAATGGCCACTGTGGCGAGTACAACCGTTTCTACCTGCGACTTTTTACGTAATGTTTATGCATGGAATCTGGTTGGCGGCCCCTTCCATGCTCTACAATCCTGAGGCGGAGTAAGGGATAGGGCCATGCGCCGCGCCATCCCAGGCCGCCTGCGCGCGGCAGGGCAAGGGGCGCACGGCCGCAACACAAGAAGAAGGAGAACTTCACGTGAAGATCCTGTTCTATGACGCCCGCGACTACGACCGCGAGTCGTTCGACGCACAGCTCAAGGACTACCCCAACATCAAGATCGACTACATCGAGGCCGACCTCTCGCCCGTCACCGCCTCCCTCGCCCGCGGCTACGACGCCGTGTGCGCCTTCGTCAACTCCGACGCCTCGGCCATGGCGCTCGAGATTCTGCGCGGCTTTGACGTCAAGCTCGTCCTCATGCGCTCCGCCGGCTTCGACGCCGTCAACGTGCCCGTGGCCAAGGACCTCGGCATGACGGTCATGCGCGTCCCGGCCTACTCGCCCGAGGCCATCGCCGAGCAGGCCATCGGTCTGGGCCTGTGCGCCGCCCGCCGCATCCACAAGGGCTACGCCCGCGTCCGCGAGAACGACTTCTCCCTGCAGGGACTTCTCGGCGTCAACCTCTACGGCAAGACGGCCGGCGTGGTTGGCACCGGCAAGATCGGCGCCGCCTTCTGCCGCATCGCCAACGGCTTTGGCATGAAGGTCCTGGGCTACGACGTCTACCACAACCCCGCGCTCGAGGGCATGGTCGAGTACGTTGAGCTGGACGAGCTGCTGCGCCGCTCCGACCTCGTGTCGCTGCACTGCCCGCTGTTCGACTCCAACCGCCACATGATCAACGAGGACGCCATCGACAAGATGAAGCCGGGCGTCATCTTCATCAACACCGCCCGCGGCGGCCTGGTCGACACCAAGGCCCTCATCGAGGGCATCCGCTCCGGCAAGATCGGCGCGGCCGGCCTCGACGTCTACGAGGAGGAGGGCGACAACGTCTTCCGCAACCGCTCCAACGTGGTCATCGAGTCCGTCACCTCCACCCTGTGCGCCTTCCCCAACGTCGTGATGACGAGCCACCAGGCGTTCTTCACCAAGGAGGCCCTGGCCTCCATCGCCAAGACCACGCTCGACAACGCCACGGCCTTCGCCAACGGCGAGGAGCTTCCCAAGGCCGCGGTGGTCTGCTAGCAAACTAGGCGCCGTCTTCGGGCGGCGCTTTTGATATCGAGGCCGCGCGGAAAGAGCCGCCGCGGCCGAGCAGGCGGGACACCCCCCTACCCGCCCCCGAGCGCCAAGGCATGGGGCCTGCGCGTTCGCCACACGAAAGGAAAGAAATGACCAACAAGAAGACCAAGATCGTCTGCACCATGGGACCTGCCACCGAGGACGAGGCCGTTCTTACCGAGCTCATCAAGAGCGGCATGAACGTCGCGCGCTTCAACTTCTCCCACGGCTCCTACGACTACCACCGCGCCGGCATCGAGCGCGTGCGCAAGGTCTCCAAGGAGCTCGGCATCCCCGTGGCCATCCTGCTCGACACCAAGGGCCCCGAGGTCCGCACCGGCGTGCTCGAGAACGGCGAGAAGGTCCACTTCGAGACCGGCGACCACACCATCATCACCACCGATGACGGCGTCGTCGGCAACCACGAGCGCTTCTCGCTGGACTTCAAGAACCTCCCCAACGAGGTCAAGCCCGGCGACCGCATCCTCATCGACGACGGCCTGCTCGAGTTTGGCGTGGACAAGGTCGAGGGCAACGACATCTACTGCACCCTGGCCAACTCCGGTGACCTGGGCGAGCACAAGGGCGTGAACCTGCCCGGCGTCGACATCTCGCTGCCCGCCGTCACCGAGCGTGACCGCCAGGACATCATCTTTGGCTGCGAGGTGGGCATCGACGCCATCGCCGCCTCCTTCATCCGCGACGGCAAGGGCGTCGAGGAGATCCGCCAGATCTGCCACGAGCACGGCCGCGACAACGTTTCCATCTACCCCAAGATCGAGTGCGCCCTGGGCATCGAGAACTTCGACGACATCCTGGCCCACTCCTCCGGCTGCATGGTCGCCCGTGGTGACCTGGGCATCGAGATTCCGCCCGAGCGCGTGCCGCACGCCCAGAAGGAAATGATCCGCAAGTGCAACGCGGCCTACAAGCCCGTCATCACCGCCACCCAGATGCTGGATTCCATGATCCGCAACCCGCGCCCGACGCGCGCCGAGGTCAACGACGTGGCCAACGCCGTCATGGACGGCACCGACTGCGTGATGCTCTCCGGCGAGACCGCTGCCGGCAAGTACCCGGTGGAGGCCGTGAAGATGATGGCCTCCATCTGCGAGGAGACCGAGAAGTACCTGCAGGAGCGCCACGACTACCACAAGCGCGGCGGCGTCCGTGACGTCAACGGCTCCATCGGCTTTGCCTCCGTCACCACCGCCAACCGCGTGGGCGCCAAGTGCATCATCACCCCGACCGACTCCGGCCGCACCGCCCGCCTCATCTCCAACTTCCGTCCCGAGCTGCCCATCTACGCCGTGTCCCCCTACGAGGAGACCGTGCGCAAGTGCTGCTTCTACTGGGGCGTCACGGTGCTGCACGGCGCCGCCCGCGGCGACATCGACGAGACCGTGACCACGGCGCTCGACATCGTGATGGAGCGCGGCCTGGTCGAGGCCGGCGACATGGTCTGCCTCACCGCCGGTGACCCGCACACCGCTCCCTCCCAGGGCGATTACATCACCTCCACCAACATGCTCCTCGTCGCCCAGGTCCCCCGCAGGTAAGGGACTGACGAGCGCGGCATGCATGCGGCATACCCGCGTCAACGAGCGCGCGGCGCGTCAACGAATGCACGGCGAGTGTTTGCGACAGCCCGCTAGCAACAGGCGCGCGAGCACGGCGGCATAGCAGCCGCAAATGCAAGACAAATGGGCCGGCCTCACGTACGAGGCCGGCCCTTTTCATACGAGAGAGCCGCGCCCATCTACGTTTGCGCATTCCGTATCCAGCCGTAGGGCTGCAGGGCGGCCACTCGGCTACGCATGTGCATTGCGTAGCCGTACGTAGGCACCAAGTTGAAGGGCAATTATATGCGCTTGGCAAAAGTGCAGGTAGAAGCCTTGTCACATCCCAATCATTCTCATAAGGAACTCAAATAACCCAGCAGCAGCCTACGTTTGTCTCATTCGTAGACAGCCGCATCCCCAAAAGGCTCATGCTGAGCTACGTTTGTGCACTACGTATTCAGCCGTAGGGCAACGGCCCCGTCAATGGGCTACGCATCTGCACTACGTAGTTGTATGTAGCTCAGCAAATCGCCTAAATACTCGTCGAGTCGACATGACGCTCGCCGAAACATGGCGTACCCGGTCCATACCGTCCTCCTCTCCGCACGAAATGTTTCGCATTGAACAGGCGCAAGTTGACCACCCACAAGTGGTTGACCAGTCGCAGCCGTAGGGACACAAGCTCTTGTAAGGGCTTCCCAAGCCTCGTCGGCCGCAAGCGAATATCCGTCAAAATCGCAGCTCAAGGATGGTTGACCATTCGTAGTTGTTACGTGGTACCAGTTGATTAGAGGCGGCCTGCGGGATTACACTACGCCCCGTAGTGGTCATATGGACAAGCGGCTGGGGGGCTGCGCTAGTCCGCTCGCCCCGTGGGGCGAAGGTGAGAGGGGCCCGTATGTCGGACTTCGAGAAGAAGGACACCTCGCTGCTGTACGTGCAGGTGGCCGATTACGTCCGCGAGAAGATCTACTCCAAGGAATGGGGCGTGGACGAGCGCATTCCCTCCGAGCACGAGCTCATGGCGATGCTGCACCTCTCGCGCGGCACCGTCCAGAAGGGCATTCGCTCCCTGGTGGACGAGGGCCTGCTCGTACAGCAGCGCGGCCGCGGCACCTTTGTGATCCAGCCGGTGATGGCGCGCCCCTCGGGCAACAAGCTCCACAGCTTTGCAGAGAGCATGAACGAGCAGGGCATCGAGTACGAGACCAAGGTGGTGGACAAGCGCATCGAGCGCGCCACGCGCATCTGCGCCGAGAACCTGGGCATCGCCGAGGGCTCCACCTACCTGTACCTCATGCGCGTGCGCTCGGTTGAGGGCAAGCCCGTGATGCTCATCGAGAGCCGTGTGAACCTGGAGCCCTGCCCGGGCCTGGAGAACGTGGACTTTGAGCGCGAGGGCCTGTTTGACGCCGTGGAGCGCACGAGCGGCCACTCCGTGGGCAACGCCGAGATGACCTACAGCGCCCGCGCCGCCGGCAAGAAGCGCGGCCGCTGGCTGGAGTGCGGCGAGCGCTCCCCCGTGCTGGACCTGGACCAGCTCGTCCGCCTGGACGACGGCACCCCCGTGGAGTGGGGCAGCGTCTGGCTCCCCGCCAACCGCTGCGTCATCAGCTCGGTAAGAAACAGATAGCGTACGCGGGCGGCCCCAGGGCCGCCCGTTTTTTGAAGAAGGCAGGCAGGGCGCTGCCGACGAGCAGGTGCAGCAACATCACCAGGCACACGCCAAAGAACCAAGCCCTAGCCTAAGACAGCAAGCCCCCGCCATCCAAGAAGAAATCTCGCGCCGAGATTATCCGGATTCCGTCGGCATCGGCCTCGTAGCGCCCTTGCCTAACCACGACCATCTTCTCGTACGAGTCGCGAATGGACCTCAACAGCCCAAGCTCGCGCTCCCGCGTGCCCTCGGAGAACATCTCGTCCGTCGCCTGGATGCATATCGTCCTGCCGTCTTTGATTGCCACGAAGTCGATTTCTTTGGTGTACAGCCTGCCCACGTGCACCTGCCAGCCCTTATAAAGAAGCTGCAGGTAAACCGCATTCTCGAATAGGCGCCCGACGTCAGACGCCCTGTAACCGCCGAGATACGAACGAAGGCCCAGGTCAACGATACAGTGTTTGGAATTGCTTCGCAGGATCTCCTTGCCATGGAGGTCGAACCTGCCCGCCCGGTAGAACAGATAGGCCTCGTTCAACGCGCTCACATAGGAGTCGACAGTCTTATTGGTGGTCTTGGAGCCCGCGGATGTCAGCGTGTCGGCGATGCTCTTTATGGATAGCTGGTTGCCTATATTGTCACCCAGGAAATCGGCTATCTTGCCGAGAAGGACAGGGTCGGTGACCTTGCTTTGGCCTCGATTCCTTTCTCTGTTGATGATGTCCCTTGTAAGAACCGCGTCATACAGGGCCGACAGGTAGGCCGAGTGAGCCTCTTGCGTGGTGTCCATCCCGGCGACAGCGGGCATTCCCAAAACTCAAATTTTTTTAGAGTTTTGGGAGTAGGCGAGCAGTATTTGCGGGCGCTTAAAACTTGGTCCCCACTGACATCAGAGCTGATTCAAGTTGCGCAATCTAACGATATTCGTGATTATGCGCATTCTCAATCAGCGAGAGAGACATTAGATGCGAGACAGAAGCTCGGAGATGACCAGCTCATAGGCTGAGGCGATTCCGTTGCCGATGCAGGCGCTGTGAAGCGTCCCCAGCGCCACCTTGGCCTTGAACTCCGCCGGGCACGGCTTGCCCTTGGGCATGTTGGACCTCGCTTCCTGTGCCTTTCTAGGCACATTGTGCGGATTCACTCCCGGCTGTCAAAACCCCGCCCAGCTTAGGCGGGCCACATTACGGGGCGACATCTTATATCGAGCAAACCTTTATTGGCCCCAAGGCTGTCTCGAGGGGCTATAGCACGGAAAGCCAATTAGCTCGCAAATCTTTTTAGCCAGCTTGTCCCTAACGCGGAACAGCTCTTCTCCAAACTCTTTAACTGGCTTACCGCAGACCCGCATGGTAGCGACGTCAATGACCTCCCACGGATTGGATCCGTCCACTCCATCCGGAGCCAGGTCTTCAGTAAAGTCGTAGTGCATCATTGCATTTCTAAGCGGATGTGATCTCTTGATTAACTTCTTCTCATCACGATTCAACAGGTGGCCAACATCATCCAAGAATGCCGAGGCCAGAGGTGGGTCAACTTTGGTCGTCCGCGAATATGCAGCGAAATTATCGATTGCCCGCCACGTATGTTCCAGGGTGAGAGAGGAATATTTGAGCCAGACAGCGTCATCGAGAAACCCCGCCTCGCGCAGCGCGCAAACCGACGTAAGCAGCATAAGCAACTCGGAAAAGAAGAAGAAAACTGCTTGGTCCTCAATCCCCTTATCCCGAAGCGGGGACACAAGCTGCTCGTATTTCCAATCATTGGCTTGGGTTCGGAATTCTCTGGCACGGTATTTTTCCAGATGAGGCTCAAACTCTCTTGCGATGGCATAAATTATCGCGCCAGATGCCCCTGCCTCATATCCGATTTCTTTCTCGAACGCATGGCCTGAGCTCTGCATAAGACCGGGACTGTTCTTCGTCATTAAGTGAATGGTTGAATAGGTCGTATATATCGGAAGATGATGATAGTAAGAAATACCAACATTGGTCTGAAGGGGAGCAGTCAGTCGGCCCAGAGCAGTCGTTGAGTAGAACCGCCGTTCGAGGGACTCTATAACGGCACGAGCCTCCTCAGCATACTCCTTGTAGTTGAAACTTTTGGAGTCGAGCGATTTCGTCATATGGCGAATCGTCGTGATTCGTGAATCTTCGGTCGGAAGCCCACATCCCAGCTTCTGGTTTAAAAAAGGGATTGCGCCATGCTCTGCAACAGCAAGAAACGGAAAGGCAGTCAGCGCAAGGCAGGCTCCGGCCTCCGGATAACGCTCGCCCTGATCCAACATGCGACCAATAAGCAAGCCCTCCTCGATAAGTAGTTGGATGCTAAATGAATCACGGGGCCTCAACCCGTTAGTTTTCAAATCCACTTATCCTCCAGACTTCCACCTGTTCTCCCGTGATCCCGGCATCCTAGCTGCCGCAGGCGGCCTCTTACCAAGCAGCATAACCGCCGCCGAAATTAACGCCAATCCGCAGGCAATAGTTAGATCTAAGCGACCCGATTAGCAATTCGCCAATGCCAAGCTACACGGAAGAGCACAGACGCAAGGAGATGGAGACAGTCGAGATGCACGACGTGTCGGCCGTGCACTACGCGCAGGCCAAGCCGCCGCTTTCCCAAGCGCTGCATAAATTGCCAGGTCGGCACGACGCGCAAGAGGACGCCAGACAGAACCGAGAGGCAAGCCGCAGGAGCACTGCAGACCGATTTACTTCCCTGAAGCCATCTTGACAAGGATTGACCTAAACCTGCGGCTACGAGAGACAACCAGCTTGATTATGTCGGCAAGCTCATCGCCATTCTGGAGCCAAAGCCCCTTGCCGCGACCATCGATGTCGCCATAGCCCCCAAGGATGTCTTCAAGCTCCTTCGTAATCCCCTCGTCGAGCTCAAAGCCAACGGGATAAGCCATCCCCAGCCTCAACGTGAGGACGCGAAACTTGTACTTATCGCTGAATACGTCGAAGACATAGTCGCTCGGTTCATAGATCTCGTTTACATCCGTCTGCTCTAAGGAGTCCTTCTAATGAGCAAAGATTTATGCTTCAGGGCTTTATTGGGAGAGACCCACAGGAGGGGTCAAGAGCGATCACCTGGAGTTTCCAACGCCGTGGCGCGGGACCTCGCATGCACACAAAAGATCGCCGCGCGCCACGCCATTGAAAACTCGTACACTGGATACAAAGTCAGGCAGCCAGCACGGGCGCCCTAGGGTTTCCAACAACGCGGCGCGCCGGGCGGGCTGGGCTTGGGGCCCACCCGCCACGCCGCGCTATTGAAAACCCGCGCGAGGGCGCGCCTAACCAAAAGAACCGTAAGACAAAAACACGGCGGCTTGCGCCGCCGTGCCAGGGCTGCCGCCCCCGCCCGAAGTACCTGCTCCGAGGCGCTCAATGCTATTGATTGTTAGACCCTATCCGGGTATACTCAGGGTACGAGAAAGGAGCTTATCATGCCTGCAGTAACAGCACGAAGGGCGGAAGGCAAGTTCCGCACC